>JBDTMS010000421.1:0-4484 GCA_039934195.1 Betaproteobacteria bacterium | reverse complement strand
AAAGGCCGCGGTCTCATCGCGCAGGCGATTATGCAGCGGGCAAAAGAGGCGGGCGTATATGTGCACGAATCGCCCGAGCTGGTGGCGCTGCTCATGCAGGTCGATCTGGACAGCCGCATCCCGCCGCAGCTCTACATCGCTGTGGCCGAATTGCTGGCTTGGCTGTATCGGATCGAACAGGGCGAAGTGTTACCGCCGCCGGCGGCTTAGTATTTCTTACCGATGCGGGAACGTCTTGCGTACCGCTAAGTCTTCAGCTCGCGAATCAGATCGCTTTCCAGGCGGATCACCTTCTTCGTTTCCTGCAGCGCGTCTCCCGTCACCACGAAGCTGTCCTCCGCGCGCTCGCCCAGCGTGTTGATCTTCGCTGTCTGCACGTTGATCGAGTATTCCACCAGTACGCGTGCGAAGCTCGACAGCAGGCCGGGACGATCGCCGGCGATAAATGACAAGTACCACGACTCGCCACGCTCATCCGGCCGCAGCGTGACTTCCGGCGTGATCGGGAAGCTGCGTACCCGGCGGCTGATGCGGCCAGTGACCGGTGGCGGCAACGGGCCATTGCGCCGCAACTGTTCGGCGAGCTCGTGCTCGATGTACGCGATGACATCGCGGTAGTGCACGGTGGACTTCGCCGGATCCAGAACCTGGAACGTATCCAGCGCGTAACCGTGCAGCGTCGTGTACACCTTGGCTTCGACGATGCTGAAGCCGATGCGCTCGAAGAAGCTGCACATCTGCGCAAACAAGTTCCTGCGGTCCGGCGCATACACGAGTACCTGCAAGCCCTCGCCGATCGGCGATAAGCGCGCCTTGACGATGGGCTCGCCGACATTGACTCTCGCATGCAGCACACGCGTTTGCCAGGCGATCTCGCGCGCGTCGTGACGCAGAAAATACGGCGTATCCAGTTGCGCCCAGAATTCATCCTGCACGCCGTCTGACAACGCGTACAGCCGCAGTTTTTCCAGCGCAAGCTGCTGGCGCCGCACCAGGCGATGGCCGGCGGGATCGGTATCGCCGGACAAGTAACGGCGCGTGGACCAGAACAAGTCTTCCAGCAGCTTGCCCTTCCACGCGTTCCAGACTTTCGGGCTGGTGCCGCGAATGTCGGCCACCGTCAGCAAGTAAAGCGCTATCAACCGCCTCTCTTTGCCCACCAGCTTGGCGAATGCTGCGATCACTCCGGGATCCGACAGATCTTTTTTTTGCGCGGTGGCCGACATGGACAAGTGCTGCTCGACCAGCCAGGTCACCAGGCGTGTGTCCTCTTCGCTGACGCCGTGCTTCAAGCAAAAGCGACGCGCGTCGCGCGTGCCGAGCGTCGAGTGATCGCCGCCGCGGCCTTTGGCTATGTCGTGAAACATGCCGGCGAGGTAGAGCACTTCGGGACGCCGGAATTCGCTCATCAGCCGGCTGCACAACGGATATTCGTGCGACATCTCAGTTACGGTGAAGCGCCGAAGATTGCGCACGACCATCAGAATGTGTGCGTCGACTGTGTAGACGTGAAACAAATCGTGCTGCATCTGGCCCACGATGCGGCCGAACGGCGACAAGTAGCGGCCGAGCACGTCGTAGCGATTCATCCGCCGCAGCGCGTGTGTCAAACCGGTGCCGCGCCGAAACATTCCGATGAACAGCGCCCGATTCACCGGATCTTCGCGGAATGCAGCATCGATGTGCTTGGCGCAGCGCCACAGCGCGCGCAGCGTACGCGCGCCGATGCCGCGGAGCTCAGGATGCTCCTGCATCAAGGTGAAGGTTTCTAGAATCGAGCTCGGATAGCTCGCGTAGATCGTATCGTCGATCGCCTCGAGCAACTCGCTCCGGGCTTCGAAGCGGTCGTTTAGCTTGACCGGCTTGGTGCTCGGCGGCGGAAAGATGCGGACGCGCAAATTCTGCAGGATGATTTCGTTGAGCAGGGTGACGCCGCGCGCAGTGCGGTAATAGCGCTGCATCAGCTGCTCGCTCGCGCGCTTGACGTCGGTATCGAACAGGCCGAGCTGCGCAGCCAGCGGCGCTTGCAAATCGAACAGCAGACGATCTTCGCGGCGCTTCGCCTGATAGTGCAACCGTATGCGCAAATCTTGCAGCGTGCGCTCATGACGCGCCAACTGACGTGCTTCTTCGGTGTTTATAATTTCCCGATCGGCGAGCTCGCTCCAGCGTGTGCCCATGCCATTGGCCGCAGACACCCACAGGATATTGTTCAGATCGCGCAGACCGCCCGGTGTTTCCTTGACGTTGGGCTCGAGGTTGTACGCGGTATCGGCGAAGCGGCCATGGCGGTGCTGCTGCTCGAGCAGCTTGCCTTCGAAGAAACTTTTCGGCTCGAGCGCTGCGCGAATCGCTGCGGCCTGGTGCCGCGCCAGCGCACGATTACCGATTAGAAAACGCGCTTCCAGCAGCGTCGTCTGGACAGTGAGATCGTGCGCGGCCTCGTCTAGACACTGCGGTACCGAGCGCGCGCTCTGACCGATATCCAGGCCGATATCCCACAGCTTGCCGACCAGCGCTGACACCTTGTCGCGATCCACATCGTCGATTTCATCGGGCAGCAAAAACAACACATCGATGTCGGAGGCGGGGAACAACTGTCCGCGTCCATAGCCGCCGACCGCGACGAGCGCGGTCGCCGGCGGCATCGCCGATTCAGCCCAGACCGATTTCAGAATCCGGTCGACGAGCGCCGTGTGCTGTTTCAGCATGTGGCGCGGAGATGGATTCGAGAAGAACGATTCGCGCAGCGTTGCGCGGCCTTCTGCAAGCGCGCGCTTATGGGTCGCGACGGTCGTCGCCGTATCCGAGTCGTCTACGGATCGACTGGCTGCTGCAGCCGTGGACATACGTCAAGCTGCCAGGCGGGCAGGCTGAGGCGAACCGGTCGACTGCGTGAGCACTTCGAAGCTGGATTCGGTAACCAGGACGGTGTGTTCCCATTGCGCGGACAGGCTGTGATCCTTGGTGACGATCGTCCAGCCATCGGCAAGCGGACGGATGCCGGCTTTGCCTGCATTGATCATCGGCTCGACGGTGAAGGTCATGCCCGGTTGTAGTTTGAGACCGGTCTGCGGCCGCCCGTAGTGCAAGACCTGCGGCTCTTCGTGGAAGCGCCGGCCGATGCCGTGGCCGCAGAATTCGCGCACCACGCTAAACCCATGCTTCTCGGCATGGGTTTGAATCACGTGTCCGACGTCGCCGAGGAACGCGCCGGGTCGCACCGCTTGAATGCCCAGCCACATGCATTCGTAAGTAACGTCGCACAGACGGCGCGCTTGAATCGAAGGCTGGCCGACGTAGAACATGCGGCTGGTGTCGCCGTGATAGCCGTCCTTGATCACGGTGATGTCGATGTTGACGATATCGCCGTCCTTCAAGCGCTTCGGGCCCGGTACGCCGTGGCAGACAACCTGGTTGACCGATGTGCAGATCGATTTCGGGTAAGGCTGGTAGCCCGGTGGGGCATAGTTCAACGGCGCTGGAATCGTGTGTTGTACCTCCAGCA
Organism: Betaproteobacteria bacterium; assembly: GCA_039934195.1. GTDB lineage: Bacteria > Pseudomonadota > Gammaproteobacteria > Burkholderiales > SHXO01 > SHXO01. The sequence continues at coordinate 976 of JBDTMS010000421.1, read as the reverse complement.
TATAAGCATGGCATAGCGCATCGAGCTCATCGGTGGTGATGCCCGGTTTGACGTGCGCTGCGATGTAGTCGAGCACCTCGCTGGCCAGGCGCCCGGCCACGCGCATTTTTTCGATTTCCTCAGGTGTTTTGATCTCGACTGACATAGGTAATCAGATTGGGGTGTGCTGCTCGAATTGGAAGACTGTCAATACCGGGCCAGGATGCGTCGAATCCTCGTTCGGCGTAGCGGGAAATTCCCGCAGCCGACGGCCCGGGATTGCCGCCGCTGGCGTACCCGACTTGCTACCGTCGGCGTACTGACTTCTCTGGCGTACGTAGCTTCCCGGTGCCGACCGCTGTAGCGCATTTTCGCAGTAAACGCACTTTGGCTAACCGATGAATTGTACCCGAAGTGCGCGCGCGTCCTTGGCCGCCGGCCGGCGGAAGCGCGTTGTGCGCGGCGTTCCGGCGGAGACGCCGAGTCGGTTCGGGAGATCACTGCGTCGTCGCGGCGCAGTGATTCCGCGACAATACAGCGCGGATCTCGTACAGCGCTCGCAGCGACGGGACCGGGTGCGCGCTCCGCTAGGTCTTGCGTAGCGTTGCTAAGCGCCGACCGAATGAATGTCGACGCCGCGCGTTTCTTTCATGAACAGGAAGCAGACGACGAATGCGATGCTGGCGATGATTACCGGGTACCACAGCCCGGAATAGATATCGCCGTTGGCGGCGACGATCGCGAATGCGGCAGCCGGCAGAAAGCCGCCGAACCAGCCGACACCGACGTGATACGGCAACGACATCGAGGTGTAGCGGATGCGCGTGGGAAACATCTCCACCAGCATGGCCGCGAGCGGACCGTACGTCATCGTCCCGGACAACATCAGCAAGAACAGCACGACAACCGCCATCGGCCGATTAACCGCGGCCGGGTCCGCTTTTCCGACATAGCCGGCTCGCCGGAGTGCGTCTCGAAGCATCTTTTCGAATGCTAC
>JBDTMS010000420.1:0-4485 GCA_039934195.1 Betaproteobacteria bacterium | reverse complement strand
TGGCGCTCGAGAACGCCGTGCACCGCCAGCAATTGCGAGCCGAGCAACGCACGCCGCTGACGCTCGGCGATGGTGTTCCAGACGATCACGTTGATCATGCCGGTCTCGTCTTCCAGCGTGACGAAGATCACGCCGCTTGCCGTATCTGGGCGCTGCCGGCCGATCACGATGCCGGTCGCTCGCGTGAGCTTGCCGTGCGCCATGTGCTTGAGCTCGGCGGCGGTCGCCATGCGCATGCGCTGCAGCCGCGGCCGCAGCAGCGCGAGCGGATGCCGGCCGAGCGTCAAGCCGAGGCTGGCGTAGTCGGCAACCAGACCTTCGCTTTCGCTCGGCGCGGACAGTGCCGGTGCAAGCTCGAGGAACGGCGCGTTGGCCAAAATGGGCGGGCGCCGCTCGACACCGGTAACGGCCCAGACCGCACTGCGCCGATGACCGCTGATGGACGACAGCGCATTCGCTGCCGCCAATGCATTCATCTCGCGACGATTGAGCGCGGCGGCGTGCGCCAGCGTCTCGAATGAGAAGTCCGGTGTGCCGACATAAGGTTTACGCGGCGTCGGCTCCGATAAGAATCGGCTGGTGACTTGCGCTGCGAGCGACGGTGCAGTGCCGAGCAATTGGTTGCGCGCCTCGACCAGTCGCCGTCCGCTGGCTTCGGATAGTCCCTTGGTCATGCGCAAGCCGAGTCGCAGAGTCGGCGAGGCCTCTGCGTTGGGCGAACAGATGGCTTTGCTGTCGGCGCGCGGCGCTTCGAGCGTGCAATCCCAGTCGCTATAGAGCACGTCGACCGGCCGCACTTCGACGCCGTGATGCTGGAGGTCTTGCACCAGTTGCGAAGGTGCGTAGAAGCCCATCGGCTGGCTGTTCAGTAAAGCCGCGGTGAACGCCGCCGGCTCGTAGCATTTGAGCCAGCATGAAACGTATACCAGCAGCGCGAAACTGGCGGAATGCGATTCCGGAAAACCGTATTCGCCGAAGCCGAGAATTTGCCGATAGATTTGCTCGGCGAACTCGCCGGTATAGCCGCGTTCGCGCATGCCATCTTTGAGGCGCTGCTCGAACGGCTCGAGACCGCCGCGCCGGCGCCAGGCGGCCATCGCACGTCGCAGACGATCTGCTTCGCCCGGCGAAAAACCGGCGGCGACCACGGCCAAGTGCATCACCTGCTCCTGGAAAATGGGAACGCCGAGCGTGCGCTCCAGCACGTGTTTGACGGCTTCCGAGGGATACACCACCGGCTCGCTGCCTTCGCGTCTGCGCAGATAAGGATGAATCATGCCGCCTTGAATCGGGCCGGGACGCACGATCGCCACTTCTATTACGAGGTCGTAGAAGCGCTGCGGCCGCATGCGGGGCAGCATCGACTGCTGCGCGCGCGACTCGATCTGAAACACACCGATGGTATCGGCGCGGCCCACCATTTCGTAGACCAGCGGATCTTCGGCAGGCACGTCCGATATCGTTAGCGGACGCCCGCGAAACGCGCCGATCAGATCGAGCGCGCGGCGGATCGCAGTCAGCATGCCGAGCGCAAGCACGTCGATCTTCAGCAATCCGAGTGCGTCGAGATCGTCCTTGTCCCACTGGATCACCGTGCGCTCGACCATCGCGGCATTCTCGATCGGCACCAGTTGCGACAACGGACCGCGCGAGATCACGAAGCCCCCCACGTGCTGCGACAAGTGGCGCGGAAATCCCAGCACGATATTGACCAGCGCGATCAAGCGCTGAATCACCGGACTGGCCGGATCGAAACCGCATTCGCGCAGGCGTTGCTCGATGACGTGGCGGCTGTCCCACCACGCGAGGTTCTTCGTCAGCCGGTCGACTTGGGCGAGATCCAATCCCAGTGCTTTGCCGATGTCGCGCACCGCACTCTTCGGACGGTAAGTGATGATCGTCGCCGCGATGGCGGCGCGGTCGCGTCCGTATTTATCGTAGATGTACTGGATAACTTCTTCACGCCGCTCGTGCTCGAAGTCGACGTCGATATCGGGCGGCTCATTGCGCTCCCTGGAGATGAAGCGTTCGAACAGCATCTGCATACGCCCGGGATCGACTTCGGTGATACCCAGGCAATAACACACGGCTGAATTGGCCGCGGAGCCGCGGCCTTGGCAAAGAATGCGTTTCTCGCGCGCAAAGCGAACGATATCGTGCACGGTGAGAAAGTACGGCTCGTACTGCAGCTCGGCGATTAGCGCGAGCTCGTGCTCGACGAGATTGCGCGCTTTATCGATGTCGGGTTTTGCAGTGGAAGAAAAGTGGCCGCCCCAGCCGGGCGCGGGCGACGATGGTTCGGCGGCGTCGGACGATTGCGGTTGATTCGATGTTGCGGGCGTCTGGTCGGGGACGGCGTTCTGTGCGCCCAGTGGTGCACCCGACATCTTGTTATCGCGCACTTCATCGGCAGATATTTCAGTACCGGGCACTTCATCCCCGGGCACTTCATCCCCGGGCACTTCACTCGTGTGCACTTCATTCGTGGACATCTCATCCCTGATCACTTGATCGCTGGCGATCGATGAACAATTTCTTGGCGACGCCGCAGGCTGCGCTAATACGCTCAATTCGCAACCGAATCGCCAGCGAAATCCTGCCTCGGTGAGATTGCGTAAATGGCTGGCCGGCGTCTCGCCTTCCGGCACCAGCTCCTCAGGATATTCGTAGCGCAGACTATCGAGCGAAAACTGACAGCGATCGGCCACGTTCAACGTTTCGATCAGCAGCTCGGGCGGATACAAGTGCGCCAATCGCTCGGGCCGGCGCAAATGCCGCTCTGCGTTGGGAAACAGGGCATGTCCCGCTTGCGCAATCGGACACTTCAAACGGATTGCGGTGAGCGTGTCCTGCAATGCACGCCGTCCGCGCGCATGCATGTGTACATCGCCTGCTGCGACCAGCGGCAAACCGCTTTGCTGCGACAGTTGCTCCAATGATTCGAGCCGGCGGCGATCGTCGGGGCCGAACAGCAGCTCTGCGGCGATCCACGCGCGATCGGGAAATCGCTGTCCCAGCCATTGCGCCTGCTCCAGATCGATCGGCAGCGCTGGTAACAATAGCGCCAGGCAGCCGGGCAGACCACTATCGAGATCCGCACGCGTCAGGCGATATTCGCCTTTCTTGGCTTGCCGGCGTGCGCGGGTGATCAGCTCGGAAAGCCGGCCGTAGCTTTGCCGGTCTACCGCCAGCAGTACGAAGCGCAGCGTGGTCGCCGTCGAAAGCTGGCGCTGCGTCGATTTCGATTTTGCTGCAGGCGGAGGCTTGATTTCGAACTCGGCGCCGACGATGAGCTTGAGCCCGGTTTCCTTCGCCGCCACGTGCGCTCGCACCACACCGGCCAGGGAACATTCATCGGTAACCGCCAGCGCCGAATAGCCGAGCTTGACCGCGCGCTCGACCAGCTCCTCCGGATGCGAAGCCCCGCGCAGGAACGAGAAGTTGGTGAGGCAATGCAACTCGGCGTAGGACGCAAACACGGTAACGAGTCAGTGGGCAACAGGAAATGAAATAAGTAACGGGAAATCAGCACACGAAAAATGGAATGGCCTGAGCTTGGTTCGTCGTTGCCCCAGAGGATCCAGAATCGAGCTCTACCGACGCAGCAACAGCACCGTGTAGACTGTATTTATATACAGTATACGCGAAGCATCGAGCCAGAATTTCTCCCGCCCAGGGTTCTCCCGCGATAGCGTGGCGCAGCGGAAGCGGCGTGCGCGTTCTCGCTCTATGCCGACTGCGCGGCACGCAACGCTACGGTACCGGCTTGGAGTAGGGCAGAATCGCTGATGCGCCTAACGATTTTTCGGAAACGCGAGCGGAGTCCTTCGAATAAAACCTCCAAGATCCGATTGTTGGGGGCGCGGATCTGTGCGAGTGTCTCGTAGAGGGAATCAGCCATCGCCAATGTTTTGCAACCGCCCGGCGGCCGTGTTTATTGGCCGCACCTCTTTGGACCTCGAGTTTCATTTAGTTAAGGACACCGCATGACGAATCAGTTGCCGATCATCCTGCATCATTTCGAAAAATCGCCGTTCTCCGAGAAGATTAGAATTGTCTTCGGCGTGAAGAAAATCGCCTGGACCTCGGTGCTGATCTCGCGGATCATGCCGCGCCCCGATCTCATGCCGATGACCGGCGGTTACCGGCGTACGCCGACGCTGCAGATCGGCGCGGATATCTACTGCGACACGCAGATCATCATCCGTGAGCTGGAGCAGCGCTTTCCTCAGCCGACCCTGTTTCCGGACGCAAACGCTGGTCTCCCCTGGAGTCTGGGCATGTGGACAGATCGGTCGTTTTTTCAGAACACCGTGAATCTCGTGTTCGGTTCTCTTGCCGACCAAGTGCCGCAGGATTTTCGCGAAGATCGCGAGCAATTGCGGGGCCAGAAATTCGACATCGAAGCGATGAAAGCTGCGATCCCGCAAATGCGCGACCAGTTGCGCGCGCACGTGGACTGGATCGAGGCGCAGCTCGGCGACG
>JBDTMS010000419.1:0-4488 GCA_039934195.1 Betaproteobacteria bacterium | reverse complement strand
GTCGTCGATATCGCGGCCTCCCTCAAGCCGTCTCCGCGCGGCGAGCTCGAGATCACCGATGTGAACCGGCGCTATCTGGAAATGAACCAGCTCGAGGCGATCAAGCTCAAGCGTGGATTCGCATGGCTCGATACCGGCACCCACGAATCCATGTTGCAAGCATCGACCTTCATCGAAACACTCGAACAGCGTCAGGGGCTCAAAATCGCCTGCCCGGAAGAAGTCGCGTATCGCATGGGTTATATCGACGTGACCGAACTGGAGAGATTGGCGGCGGGGCTTGCAAACAGCAGCTACGGTCGGTACCTCGCGCAAATAGCGAAGGAACAATATGACTAGCCTTACCAGCAGCCGGGCGACACCGCGAGCGGATTGCCATCTCAGCCCGGCCCACCAACCCTCATATTTGCGTGTTAAGGAAGCTCTGAACAAGTCTTGCGTGCGCGTTGCGTCAGGTGCGGATGGATGCGAGGCGTCGCGACGAAGTCAAGGTAGGTACCTTGGCGAGGAGCGCAACGATGCACACGCCGCACCTGAGGCAACCCAATGATCTGTCGTCTCTATAGAGGGACCGGGGTGATTTGGGCCGATGCCCGCGTGGCCTCATCCTGGTGTAGGCGGGCTACACGGCGTCCTCGCCCTCTTACCCTTGGCCCAAATCACCCCAGTCGCGCTCGCAAGACTTGTTCAGAGCTTCCTTAAGTGAGAGTCACCCCTACTGCGCTTCCCGATGTCCTGATGATCGAACCGCGCTTGTTTCGCGATGAGCGCGGCAGTTTCTTCGAGAGCTACAATCAGCGCGCACTGGCCGAGCACGGCATCCAAGCGCAGTTCGTGCAAGACAATCAATCCACCTCGACGAACAACGTATTGCGCGGACTGCACTACCAGATCGAACAGCCGCAGGGGAAATTGCTGCGTGTCGTTCGCGGTGAGATATTCGACGTCACGGTCGACTTGCGCCGCAGCTCGCCGACGTTCGGGCGCTGGGCCGGCGAGATCCTTTCGGCGGAGAACAACCGCATGCTTTGGATACCGCCGGGCTTCGCGCATGGCTTTCTCGTACGTTCCGAGACTGCCGACGTGACCTACAAGACGACTGATTTTTACGCGCCGCAATTCGAGCGCACCATTGTCTGGAACGATCGCGAGCTCGCCATCGATTGGCCGCTCAGCGGTGCGCCGATCGTGTCGGCAAAAGACGCTGCCGGATTGAGCTTTGGCGCGACGGAGTTGTTTGCGTGAAAATTCTGCTGACCGGTAAGGACGGTCAGGTGGGCTGGGAGCTGCAGCGAAGCCTGGCGCTGCTCGGCGAAGTGATCGCGCTCGGACGCAGCGAGCTGAATCTCGAACAGCCCGATAACCTGCGCAGCGTCGTGCGCACACAGCGACCGCAGATCATCGTCAATGCGGCAGCTTATACTGCGGTCGATCGCGCCGAGACGGATGCGCTGCGCGCACAAGCGGTCAACGGCGATGCACCGGGAATTCTCGCGGTCGAAGCGAAAAAAATCGGTGCGCTGCTGATCCACTATTCCACCGACTACGTGTTCGACGGCGGCGCCGCGGCAGCTTACGTCGAGACCGATACGCCTCATCCGATCAACATTTACGGCTCGACCAAGCTCGCGGGCGAACGCGCAGTGCAAGCGGCTGCAGGCCACTCGCTCATCCTGCGCACGAGCTGGGTGTACGGCATGCGCGGCAAAAACTTTCTGCTGACGATGCGCGCCCTCATGCGTGAGCGGGCGTCGCTGAACGTCGTCGACGATCAGCACGGCGCGCCAACCTGGTCGCGCTCGATCGCCGAGGCAACCGCGCTCATGCTCGGTCGGCTCGCCGATCGAGAGCAGCGCGAGCGCGCATTTCAGCAGGGAACACACATCTATCATCTGAGCTGCGCGGGTGCGACCACGTGGTTCGGTTTTGCCGCGGCAATCGCTGCGTATTTGCGCGACAACGAGCACGATGCACCGATCGCCGCGCTCAATCCGATCGCAACAGAGCAGTACCCAACACCCGCGCGGCGGCCGCGCAACTCAGTCCTGTCGAACGCCAAGATTCAGCGCGACTTCGCAATCGTGCTCGGCGATTGGCAACCGACGCTCGAACGGTGTTGCGCGACATGAGGGCGCGGTCCACTGACCTGCGGCGAGTACCGCAACGGTTCAGTGGGTGCGCGCTCGGCACGCCATGCTTGCGGCGGCACGCCGCGGCCGTAGTCCATTCGAGCGATGCCTTTTGCGAATATTGATCACAGGCGCTTCGGGTTTCGTCGGACAGGCGCTAGCTCGTCACCTCGAAGCGCAGGGCTTCGAAGTGCGCCGCGCTGTGCGCGCGTTGTCTGAGAAACCGGCAGCCGGGCAGACAAACAGCATCGCAGTCGGTGAGGTCGGCCCCGACACCGATTGGCAGCCCGCGCTCGATGGCGTCGATGTCGTCGTCCATCTCGCTGCCCGGGCGCACGTGATGGATGATCGCACTGGCAGCTCGCTAAATGACTATCGCCGCATCAACGTCGAAGGCACGCGGCGGCTCGCGCGCATCGCGGCGCAAAGCCAGGTGAAACGCATCGTTTTCCTATCGTCGATCAAGGTCAACGGCGAGTCGACGAAACGCCCGTTTACCGACCGCGACGTTCCTTCACCCAAGGACGATTACGCCATCTCGAAGTGGGAAGCCGAACAGGCGCTAATGCAGGAAAGTCAGGGCTCGGCGATGCAATGGGTCGCCCTGCGCGCGCCGCTGCTCTATGGTCCCGACGTACGCGCCAATTTTTTGCGGCTTATGCATGCAGTGGTGAGTGAGAAGCTGCTTCCGTTCGCGGCCATCCGCAACCGCCGCAGCCTGATGTTTCTCGGAAACCTGACCGATTGCATCGCGCGATGCTTGACGCATGCGGCGTGCGCCGATCGCGTGTTCCTGCTCAGCGATGGCGAGGATCTCTCAACGCCCGAGCTGGTCCGCAAGCTAGCCAGCGCTCTGGACGTGCGCGCCAACATGATCCCGATACCGGCGCTTTTGCTGCGCATCGCCGGCACGCTGGCGGGCAAGGGCGGTGCGATCACGCGGCTCGCGGGATCGCTGCAAGTCGACAGCTCGCCGATCTGCAAGACCCTCGATTGGTCGCCGCCGTACTCGGTCGAAGAAGGCATCGCGCAGACCGCGCGCTGGTTCCGCAGTGTTTCGCAAACTGCGGAGAAACCCGGATAATGCGCCCGGTACCCGATGCATCTTCAATCGAGCGGGGATGAACTACACAGCCCTATTGCTGACGCCGCTGATCTGCTTCGCTATCAGCCTGCTCATTCTGCGCGGTCTGCTGTCGACTGCCGCGCAGGGCTTTCTTCTCGATCAACCGAACGCGCGTTCGCTGCACGTCGACCCGGTCTCGCGCACCGGCGGACTAGGCATCATGCTCGGTTTGCTCGTCGGTGTTTGTATTATGCAGCGCGGCCCGCTGCTGATACTCGCATTGGCGGGGGCGCTGATGTTGTTGTCCGTCGTCGATGACTGGCAGGGCCTGCCCGCGGTTGTGCGACTGGCCGGGCATCTTGCGGCAGCCGGAACATTCGTCGCAGCGACGCTAACCAATGGCCACCCGCTTGCACTGCTGGTGCTGGCGGTGTGGGTCGGGTGGATGACCAACCTATACAATTTCATGGATGGTGCTGACGGCCTTGCCGGCGGGATGACGGTTGCGGGCTTCATTGCTTACGGCGTCGCCGCGCTGGGCGCCGGCGATGCGCAATTTGCGGTGCTGGGATTTTCAGTCGCAGCGTCCGCGTGCGCGTTTCTGCTGTTCAACTTTCCGCCCGCGCGCATTTTCATGGGCGACGCAGGCTCGGTACCGCTGGGTTTTCTCGCCGGCGCGGTAGGTATCGCCGGCTGGCAAAACGCGCTCTGGCCGATCTGGTTTCCGGTGATCGTGTTCAGTCCGTTCATCGTCGACGCCACCGCCACCCTTGCCGCCCGCGCATTGCGCCGAGAAAAAATCTGGCATGCACATCGCAGCCATTACTATCAGCGGCTGGTGATCATGGGCTGGACGCATCGCAAACTAGCGCGCGCTGAATATTTGCTGATGAGCATCAGCGCCATCGCCGGCGTGCTCGCGCTGGGCCGCGCGCCTGTGCTGCAGGTGGCCGTGATCGCGGCGCTGTTAGCGCTCTATCTCGCAGTCGGCCTCAACATCGACCGGCGCTGGCGCGCACGGGTGGTGAGCTAGAATGCGGTCGAACACCGCACCGGATCCGCGCGCTTTACTCGCGATTCTGCACGACGTTCTCGCCGTCGCATTTGCGTGGGCGCTGGGTTTCTGGCTGCGCTTCAATCTCGAGATTCCAGCCGGTTATGCGAGCGTGATGCTGCGCACACTGCCGATCGTCCTGCTCGTGCAGGCGGCGATTTTCTGGCGCTTCGGATTGTATCGAGGCATCTGGCGCTATGCGAGCTTGCACGACTTGCGGCAGATTCTGATTGCAGTGG
>JBDTMS010000418.1:0-4492 GCA_039934195.1 Betaproteobacteria bacterium | reverse complement strand
GGTTCGTTTGCGTTGAATTGCTGTTCCTGCCAAGCGTGTACGCACCCTGCCCTACCTGTCACGGCACGCGCTATAACGCAAAGACGCTCGAGATTAGATACCGCGACAAGAACATCGCCGATGTGTTGGGCTTGACGGTCGAGACGGCTTGGACCTTTTTCGCCGACGAGCCGCATGTACATCGCGCGTTGACCGTGCTGCGCGAAGTCGGGCTGGGTTACCTGCGGCTCGGACAGCCCGCGACGGAACTGTCAGGTGGCGAGGCACAGCGAATCAAGTTGGCGACCGAGTTGCAACGCATACAGCGCGGCGAGACGCTCTATGTGCTGGACGAGCCGACTACCGGATTACATCCAGCGGATGTCGATAAGCTGATGACGCAACTCGACGGATTGGTCGAAGCAGGCAACACCGTCATCGTCATAGAGCACGACATGCGAGTGGTTGCCGGTAGCGACTGGGTAATCGATATTGGTCCAGGAGCGGGGGATGAAGGCGGGCGCGTCGTTGCATCCGGCGTACCTTCGGACGTGGCCAAATCGGACGTAAGCCTGACCGCGCGTTACTTGATGCAATTTCTGAAACAGAAACGCGGCGATTCGGTAGTTCCGATCTCGTAACTACCGAATCGCATTGATTCCATCTGACTCCAGCGCGGGCTCACGTGCTTACGGCCTGTGGAATCGCCCAGCCGCAGAGCGCGCGTCAATCTCAGTAGGTGGTCAAACGACGACGTGCAATTGAACCCATCAACACGAGACCAGCGGCCAATAAACCGTAGGTCGACGGCTCCGGGACCGGCGTGGTGTTGAAGGCGAAGTTGACGACAACCTGCTGACCATCGGCATACGACAGACCGTTCCAGTCGATCCCTAGCACACCGTTCGTAAAGCTCACGCGTGCGCTATCGAAACCGGACATGGTTGTCGCAGGATCGACTGTAGCAGACGCGATATCGAGACTGCCGGTCGACTGCAGCGCGAACACAATGCCGTTGAACGACGTGGTATTCCATGTCGGATTGCTCAACGAGGTGTTCAGTGTGATCACGAGTTGCGCGTCGCTGAAATCGGTTACGAGATTGGTTAGGCCTTCTACGTCACCGACGGTTTCCACACCGGCTCCGATTACGAACGATGGCGGCGTCCACGTTACTGAGCCGTAGCTGGTCGAGCTGTCGGGGTAGTAGTAAGTCGCATCCAGCGTTTTCCCGAGCAGACCGGCTTGTGCACCGGTGCTCAACAGCACGCTGACAAGTCCGCACGCCATCAGATTAAGAGTTACACGCATCAAGGTGCTCCGAGGAAATCAAACGTTGTCGCTAACCGACAAGTGTCATAGCTAGCGTCACGCAATAATTGCGTATGGCATTGTTGAGAAAAACCATGTACTCGGTCAAACACCGTGTTACTTTCTTCAAAAGTCAGTGATGAGGTGTAGTAGGCGCGGTAGCGAATCGGAGAAGAGCAGCGCACGGGAGAGCAAGTCTTGTTCGCTTGCTGTCGTCCGTGCTCAATTCTTTGCGCGGCTGGTTTGCCTATCGCTGTTATTGCTTGACCTCGATAGTGACGCTAGCTTCATCCTGTCTGCCGCTTGGATCTATCGCGAAGTAGGTAAATCGATCTTCGCCATGGAAATTATTGTTCGGGCGATAGCAGAACGAGCCCGTCTTGGCCAGATCTACATGGCCAGATCGCGCACCCTTGTGAAGTTTTGCGTGTAAGAGGTCGCCATCGGGATCCTGGTCATTGGCCAGCACGCCATTGCCATCGATACATATGCGCGTGTTTTTGGCAGTCTCGTAGTGATCATCACGAGCGTCAGGAAGATCAGGCGAACCGGTGACTTTTACGGAAACCACCGCGCTTGCCTCCCCGCCGGACGCACTGCGGACCACGTATTCGAAATAGTCGGTACCCCAATAGTCTTTCTCGGGCATGTACTTGAACGCACCGTCTGCGGTCCACTGCAATTGTCCGTGCTTCGGGCTTGACTGCATGCGCGTCACAGTCAGGGCGCCGCGATTAGGATCAGTATCGTTGGCGAGTAGCCCGCGCGCGGCATTGATGGAGAGTGACTTATCTTCAGCAACCGTGTAATTGTCGACGACGGCCTTGGGCGGCACTCCGCCCGTGGTACGCAACGCTGGCCAGACGTAATAATCGGATGCGCCGTTGCCGTTGAACGCTCGGATGCGGTATTGATACGTTGTACTCGGCTGCACTGTTTGGTCTGCATAGCTCATGACATTAGGCGCAACCGTGATGAGCGGCGCAAACACGGGATTCGCACCGGCAGGATCGACGACGACACGCCTTTCGATCTCAAACCCCGACTCATTACGGCTGCGGTCCTGCCAGGACAGCACAATCGCTTGGCTGCTTACCACCGGATTACTGCTGCTGGAAGGCGCGTGCGGAACGATCGGACGCAACAGGAAGGCTCGATCACCCGCAGTGGTCGTTGCATAGCCGACGATTTCCCCGGCATTGTTGATACCTTCAGCGCTGACCAGCGTAATCCCGTCGACCGGCGTCACGAGATCGTTCAGATCCGTCACCTTGTCGTCTTGCCAAAGCACCGCGTGAAACTTGAACCCGCCTTGGCAGGTCCCCGAGCGACCGACCGCAATCCCATCTCTATCGATGTCCAATGCGTAATCCAATCCGCTGCCTAACCGAGGCAGCACGGTCATCAACGCATTGGTACCCTTGCCGGAGTCGACGAAGTAGTTGCCATTCTGTGGGGTGAGACGGAAAGCCAAGCGACGACCCAGTCCGCCGTCGTACACCGAGCCCACGACTTGACCTTGATCATTGACAGACAATGCTTCGCTGTAGGCGGTGACCAGTGTCGTCGCCACCCCAAGGTCGAGCGTCTCCCCAGCTTCCGCTAAACCGTTGCCATTGTCATTCCAGACGAATGCGCGCTGGCCACGCTCGGTGAGTACACGTCCGACAATTCGACCCGTGTTGTTAACGCCGATCGCCAGACTTTCCAGCCCGAACGTGCCGCCGAGCGCGGTGATTCCATTCCAGATCGACGCCTGGCCGTGAAATTCGCGGGTGCCGCCGACAATAAGACCGTTGTTATTGATATCGCACGCGAAAGGAATATCGTCCGGATGCAACGGCGCCAACTCTTCGGTGACCCAGCGCAGCTGCGCTGTATCGAAATGCGACCGAGTGGCGTGTCGTACGCCTGAGGTCGTCTCCCAGATTCCGCTGACGACACCGTTATCGTTGACCGAGGTGGCTTGAGCGACTCGACCCCCGCCTGCGCCCAAATCGGCGATAGATCCATCGTCGGCGTTGAAGATGACTTGATGCGGCAGCGTCGGCGTCGACTCGGAATAGCCGGAGATCAACCCGAGCTCGTTAATATGTAGAGCATGCGTATCCGCACCCAATGTCGGCAACATGACCAGCTCATACGGCTTGACTCCCGGCGGTGCGGCGAGCGGGGTCGGCGGCAGGCACTGCGCGAAAAATGGCAGCTTCGTGCGATTCAACACATCGTTTTCCCAATCGTCGAAGCCGATGGCAGGATTTTCCCACCAGTTGCCCATTATCTCGCCACCGTTTGCGGCGCCACGTGCGTCCGGATGCGGTAGTCCAAAGGCGTGACCGAGCTCGTGCGCCACGGCACCGATCTGCCTCCTGTGCCCTGCCCACCAATCGAGAGACTCAGGAACGGCTCCCTGTAGACTGTCGATGGCCCAATCGCCGAGCATGCTCAGACCGCCATCGCCATTCTGCATTTCTCTACTACCTGCAAAGCCACCTGCACCTTTGACGAAGGCGAGCGTTACGTAGCCGTTTTCATCTTGCTCGGGTGGCGTTGGGAAACCTCGACTGTACAACTCCGCGACCAGCAGCCCCTCGAAGTTGTTGTCGATGGTGATGCCGTCCTTATAGATGTCGCCGCCGTTCCAGTGGATGCCATAGCCCTCCTTTACAGCGTTGCCCTGGACTACGACGAGATCGTTTATGGCGAAAGTGTTTCCGCTCAATGCATGCGCGTAAAGCTGACGGACCTCGATTAGCGCGCTGCGTATGGCGGCAGCCTCTTCTTGTACTTCGGCGCTGTTGATGTCCCAGTCTCGAGGGACGAAGTAGACCGGAATAACCGAGTACATGGGCCACGGATAGGTCGGCGAGGCCGCGATTGCCGAGTTACAGCCGACAAATGCCAGAACCGCTACAGCGAATCCCCAAAGGGCGAGCTTGCGCATCGTTGAAATCCTTTCTAGTTATTTTTATGAACAACGTGCGTTCGGGTACTACTGTCCGATCGCTGAGATCAGCGTTGTGTGCCGCTACCTTCGAAGTCAAGCGAGGTCGCATTCATGCATCATCGCGCGCAGGACGCAGCATCGAGTACTTATGCTCGCTGTGTCCTCGTCGCAATTAGGCAACACGTCCGCGATCTTCCTCAATTATGGTGGGAAATCTGTAACACCCTTCTGCAATTTGGTCCGCGATGTCTAAGG
>JBDTMS010000417.1:0-4492 GCA_039934195.1 Betaproteobacteria bacterium | reverse complement strand
ATCTGATGTGCACGGCGCTGGCGTTGCCGGGAATGGTTTTACTGTGGTGGATTGCACCGTGGAATGAGCGTGAGACGAGCGGTAATTTCGCAGACGGGCAACGCTTTCACAGCGGATAATCGTAGTCGATCGTGAGCGGCGCCTGGTCGGAAAAGCGTTGGGCCTTGTAGATCGATGCAACCTTCGCTGTTGCGGCGACGCCAGGGGTCGCAATCTGATAATCGATGCGCCAGCCGACGTTCTTCAACCACGCCTAGCCGCGGTTGGATCACCAGGTGTATTGCTCCGCTCTCGGGTCGACGCGGCGGAACACATCGACGTATCCTAGATGATCGAATACACCGATGAGCCACGCGCGCTCTTCGGGCAGAAAGCCAGGATGCCTGCGGTTGCCGCGCCAGTTCTTCAGATCGATCTCGCGATGAGCGATATTTCAGTCGCCGTAAATGATCACTTCGTGCCTGTTGGAAATGCGCTGGTACAAGTGCGGGACAGTTCGCTCGAGAAAACGAAACTTGCTGGCCAGCCGTTGTTCCGAGCTCGAGCCCGATGGCAGGGAAAACGGGACGACACTGAGCGATCCGAAGTGGGCTTCGAGACAGCGTCCTTTGACATCGATTTCGGGTATGCCGCAACCTTCGATGACACGATCCGGTTCGCGCTCGCAATAGATGCCGCCGCCGTAGCCTTTCTTTCCCGCGCAATGGAAGTAGCCGCGCAATCGCCTTAGGCCTCGCTACTTGTGCGGTGATATCGCAGCTCTGCGCCTTGAGCGCTGCACGCAGACAAAATCGGTTTTGAGCACGCAGCACGGCAGCAGCCCCTAGTTGACGGCAGAGCGTATGCCGTTCGGATTCAACGTAATGACGCGCAAAGGAGTGATCGTGAGTTTTCAGCAGCAGTTCATTGAGTTTGCCCTGGCGCATGACGTTTTGCGGTTCGGCAGCTTCGTCACCAAGGCCGGTCGGGCGTCGCCGTACTTTTTCAACGCCGGGTTATTCAATGATGGCGAGTCGTTGCGACAGCTCGGGCGATTCTACGCCCAAGCGATTCTCGCTTCGAACATCGTCTTCGACCAGCTGTTCGGGCCGGCGTACAAGGGCATTCCCCTGATAACCGCGGCCGCCGTTGCGCTGGCCGAAAATGGGCGGAATGTGCCGATCTCCTTCAATCGCAAGGAAGCGAAGGAGCACGGCGAAGGCGGCGTCATCATCGGCGCCCCGCTCGCCGGCCGCGTACTGATCCTGGACGATGTCATCTCGGCGGGCACTTCTGTGCGTGAGTCAGTGGATTTGATCGCCGGGCAACACGCACAAACTTGCGGCGTAGTCATTGCATTGGATCGAATGGAACGCGGCACCGGTGCTTTGTCGGCCACGCAAGAGGTGCAGCAGAATCTGCATCTGCCGGTCGTCAGCATCGCCACCTTGGACGATCTGGTGCACTTCCTCGAGCGGAAAGGCTCAATGGCACGCGAGTTGCAAATGGTTTCGCATTATCGAAGTCAATTCGGAGTCTCCGGCAATGTCCTTTAAGCCCTTGGTTTTCCTGGTCGGCCTGGTGCTCACCGCAAGTTTGGCGGATGCCGTTGGCGCAGCGAAGATCTTCCGATGGGTGGACGAGAAAGGCGTAACCCATTATGGCGAGACCATTCCGGTCGAATATAAGACGCAAGGCGGCGCCGAGATGAACAAGCAAGGCGTGACGCTGAGAAAGTTCGATCCGGCGTTAACGGCGGAACAGCGCAAGGCTGCCGAAGAAAAAGCCGCACGCGACCGTGACGATAAGCAACGCGTGACCGAGCAGCGTCGGCGCGACATGGCGCTGATGAATACGTACACCAGCTCCAAGGAAATCGAAGACCATCGCGATCGCACGATGCAGCTGCCGATGGGCGTGATCAGAGGCCTGGAGCCCAGACTTAAGAAAGCGCAAACCCGCCTGTCAGGACTAGAGTCGCAGGCAACGGCAGCCAACGAAGCGGGTAAGCCTTGGCATGATGGACTGGAGCAGGATATAGCGGACCAGAGGGCCGAAGTCGATTCGATCAGAGCGGATATTGCGCGCAATCAAGCGCAGGTCGATGCCATTAGGGCGCGCTTCGACTACGACAAAAAGCGCTACACGGAGCTGACTCAGCGCTAGTACCAGCACTCAAGCGCTGAGCTTGCGGCGCAAAACTTCGTTTACCTGTGTAGGATTAGCTTTCCCCCTGGTCGCCTTCATCGCCTGACCCACGAAGAAATTAAACGCCTTCTCTTTGCCCTGGCGGTATTCAGCGACTTGACTTGGGTTGGCCGCGAGAATAGCGTCGACGACCTGCTCGATCTCTCCCACATCCGACATCTGCCGTAACCCACGAGCTTGCACGATCTCGTCGGCAGTCCCGGCGCCTTCCCACATCGCATCGAAGACTTCCTTGGCCATTTTGCCGGACAAGCTTTGATCGGCGATTCGCTGCAGCAGACCAGCAAAAGCGGGTGCGGTAATCGGCGACTGGGCGATGTCCAAGCCTTCGCGGTTGAGTCGACCCGACAATTCGCCCATGATCCAGTTGGTACATAGCTTCGCCTCTGCAGGCAATGCCGAAACAACGGCTTCGAAGTAATCGGCCGTTTCGCGATTTACCGTCATTAGGGATGCGTCGTACGGCGTCAGCGCCAGCTCGCGCTCGAACCGCTCGCGTTTGGCTGCGGGCAATTCGGGTAGCGTGGCCTTGACCGCATCGATCCAGCTCTGACTAATCTGCAGCGGTAGCAGATCGGGATCAGGGAAATAGCGGTAGTCCTGCGCGTCCTCTTTCGAACGCATTGGCCGGGTCTCATCGCGATCGGGATCGTACAGCCGCGTCTCCTGCACGATTGCGCCGCCGTCCTCGAGTACTTCGATCTGGCGCCGTACCTCGAATTGAATCGCTCGCTCCATGAAGCGGAAGGAATTCAGATTCTTGATCTCGCAGCGCGTGCCGAGTATGTCGGATCCCTTGTGGCGAACTGAGACATTGGCATCGCAGCGAAACGACCCTTCCTGCATGTTGCCGTCGCAGATTTCGATCCAGCGAACCAGCGCGTGAAGCGACTTGGCGTACGCGATTGCCTCGGTTGCCGAGCGCAGGTCCGGCTCGCTCACGATCTCGAGCAGCGGCGTTCCCGCGCGATTGAGATCGATTCCGGTCGTGCCGTGAAAATCTTCGTGCAGTGACTTGCCGGCGTCTTCCTCAAGGTGCGCGCGGGTAAGGCGGATCGTCCTCTCGCTTCCGTCGACGTTGATCGCGAGCGTCCCGCCTTGCACGACGGGGCGTTCGTATTGACTGATTTGATATCCCTTCGGCAGATCGGGATAGAAGTAGTTTTTTCGTGCGAACACCGAATGCCGATTGATGGTCGCGCCGACGGCAAGACCGAATCGTATGGCGCGTTCAACCGCGCCGCGGTTGGCAACCGGCAAGGTACCCGGCAGGGCAATGTCGACCGCGGACGCTTGTGCGTTCGGCGCGGCGCCGTAGTGCGTAGACGCGCCTGAAAACATCTTCGCGGCGGTCGACAGCTGTGCGTGCGTTTCCAAACCGATGACGACTTCCCAATCCATTCGTTTCGCTCCGAATTACACGCCGATTATGCTGCTTGCGTCCGATCGTCTTCGGCAAGCTTCGGCATGCGTAGATGCCAGTCGGTACCGGTCTGGAACTGATGCGCGAGGTTGAGCATGCGCCCTTCGTCGAAGTAGTTGCCGATAACCTGGAGGCCTACTGGCCTTTGCTTGTCGCCAAAACCACAGGGAATCGACATGCCCGGCAGTCCGGCCAGGTTGACCGAAATCGTATAGATATCGTCCAAATACATCTGCACTGGGTCAGCGGTCTTCGCGCCCAGATCGAATGCAACCGTGGGTGACGTCGGGCCGAGAATCAGATCGCACGTCTTGAACGCCTGAGCGAAGTCCTGCGCAATCAGACGTCGGATCTTTTGCGCCTGCAAATAATAAGCGTCGTAGTAGCCATGCGAGAGCACATAGGTGCCAACGAGGATGCGCCGCTTCACCTCAGCGCCGAAGCCTTCCGCCCGCGTTCTCATGTACATCTCGCGCAGATCGGAATACTCCGATGCGCGATGCCCGTAGCGTGCGCCATCGTAGCGGGCCAGATTGCTGGATGCTTCGGCAGGCGCTAAAACATAGTAGGCCGGCACCGACAGCCCGGTATTCGGCAGACTCACCTCGACCGTCGTACAGCCCAATCTGTTCAGCTCGGTCAATGCGTTCTCCACTGCGCGCGCGACATCCGATGCGAGGCCTTCTGCGAAATATTCTTTCGGCAGTCCGATGCGCAAACCCGAAATCGAACGATCAAGATTGCGCGTATAGTCCTCCACCGGTCGCTCGAGGCTCGTAGAATCGCGCGCATCGAAGCCTGCCAGAACATTCATCAGCAGCGCCAAATCGTGAGCAGATTTCGCCAGGGGGCCGCATTGGTCGAGACTCGACGCGTAGGCGA
>JBDTMS010000416.1:0-4495 GCA_039934195.1 Betaproteobacteria bacterium | reverse complement strand
GCGGGCTGCGCGCGATCGGTGAAGCCGTTACCATTGCGTCCTGCATTTTTTCCGGCGCTCGCCGGAAGTTTCGCTGCGGCGACGATTTTTTGAGATTTTTTTTCGGGATCTTTCTGGGGAGGCATTAGGGAGCATGAAGATCGCAGTGATGGGTGCCGGCGGAGTCGGTGGATATTTCGGCGGCAAGCTCGCCCTAAGCGGCGAAGAGGTTCATTTCATCGCACGTGGTGCACACTTGACCGCGATCCGCACAGCGGGTCTGCGCGTCTACAGCGCAAACGGCGACGTCACGCTGCAGCCTGCAACTGCGACGGACGATCCCGCGAGCATCGGACCGGTCGATATCGTGATGATTGCAGTGAAGCTATGGTCGACCGACGATGCGCTACGCGATGCCAAACCGCTGGTCGGGCCGAACACTGCGGTCGTGTCGTTTCAAAACGGGGTCGTCGCAACCGATGCCATCATCAAGGCGTATGGCCGCGAGCATGCCTGGGGCGGCGTCGCGAGCATTGCCGCAGTGATCGAGTCGCCCGGCGTTATTCGACACACCGGCACCATGGCTTTGCTCACTATCGGCGAGCTCGACGGCAAAGTATCCGAACGCCTGCAGCGCTTCGTCGATGCCTGCGGCAAGGCCGGCGTGCAGGCGAAAGCAACCGACGATATTCAGAAAGCGCTGTGGGAGAAATTTGTTTTCCTCGCCGCGGCCAGCGGGATGACGGCACTGACGCGCCTGCCGCTTGGCGCGATCCGCGAAGAGCCGGAGACGCGCGCACTTACCGCGCAAGTCATGTCCGAGGTCGCTGCGATAGGCAAAGCGAAAGGCGTGCATCTCGATGCCGATCTCGTCGAAAAGCTGATGCAGCGACTGGACACGATGCCGCGCGAAATGGTTGCGTCAATGCTGGGCGATCTCGAGCGCGGCGGCCGGCTGGAACTGCCGTGGCTGTCGGGCGATGTGGTGACGATGGGCCAAGAGCTCGGCATCGCAGCGCCGGCTAATGCCTTTATCTGCGCCGCGCTCAGGCCATATGCCAATGGCCGGCCCGCGGATGCAAGGACGCCGAAGGCATAGGCGCTACTGCAGTTATTTGCATCAGCAACGCGCCTGGATTCGCACGCGACTATAAAAAGATTCGATTCGCGCGCTCGCATTTTCGCTTGCGCAGCGCTGATACCTCACAACGATGCGACGATGCATCGATACAAAAAACACACGCTGCCTGGAGAGCTTAGATGAGCACGACTCTGAAGATCCGCAACATCCGCGCGCGCCCGGTGATGGTGCCGTTTCGCCGCGCGCCGGTGGCGGCGACCGGGGCCATGCCCGATGCCACGCTGATCTTGATCGACGTGGAAACCGAGGAAGGGATCACCGGCCGCTCTTATCTCTTCGCCTTCGGCCCGTGGACGATGAAACCAATCGTTGGCTGCATCGAAGGCTTGCTCGCAATTGTGCAGGGCGATGCGCTGACCCCATTCGAGCTCGATGCCAAATTACGTAAACGCCTAACCCTGACTGGTGCAGCGGGCTTGGTCGGACTTGCTCTAGCAGGCATCGATATGGCGTTCTGGGATGCGCTCGCGCAATCGAAGGAGATGCCTCTGGTGAATCTGCTCGGCGGACAGGTCAAACCGATACGCGCCTACAACAGCACCGGTCTGTGGATCCAGGATGTCGCCAAGCTTGCGGACGAAGCCGAGAAGCTGGTTTCCGAAGGCAACTTCTCAGCGATCAAGCTGCGCCTGGGACGCGACGATTTTGCGCAAGACCTCGCCGCCGTGCGCTCGGTGATGAAGCGGGTCGGCGATCGCGTCACAGTGATGTGCGACTTCAATCAAAAGCTGACGGTGAACGAAGGCATTCTGCGCGGACGCGCGCTTGACGACGAAGGCCTGTACTGGATCGAAGAACCGATTCGCTGGGACGATTTCGAAGGCGCCGCGCGCATCGCCGCGGAAGTGCAGACGCCGATTCAAGCCGGTGAAAATCTGATCTCGATGCTCGATCTGTCCAACGGCCTCGCAATCGGCGCGTTCGATTACGTCATGCCCGACGTGCAGCGCATCGGTGGCGTAACCGGCTGGCTGCGTGCAGCAGCGTTGACCCACGCCGCGGGAATGGAGATGTCGAGCCATCTGTTTCCGGAATACAGCAGCCATCTGCTGGCCGTCACGCCTACCTGCCATTGGCTCGAATACGTCGATTGGGCAACGCCGATTGTCGAACAGCCCTACGCAGTGAAAGACGGCTACGTGCAGATACCCGATCGTCCCGGCGCCGGCATCACGTGGAACGAAGAGGCGGTTGCGCGCTATCTCGTCCGCTGACGCTTGCCGCGTGCCTGGACCGGCACGCTAAACCAAGGATATCGCGACTTGCGACGAGATTTCTCGCAGCGGCTCCAGGCACTCGATAAGGCGGTCTGGGCGCGGCGTCCGACGGCGCTGCCGCGCTGGAAGGTGCGCGCGCTCGACTTCATCAAGCTCGTGGTGGTGCTGGTCCGCGATCTCGCATTCGGCCAGCTCACGATGCGTGCGATGAGTTTGGTCTACACCACGCTGTTATCTATCGTTCCGCTGCTCGCGCTCAGCGTTTCCGTGTTGAAAGCGTTCGGCGTGCACAATCAGATTTCGCCGGCACTGCATCAGTTCCTGGCGCCGCTGGGCGAAAAAGGCGCTGAGCTTGCCGATCGCGTTCTGCAATTCATCAGCAACATGAACGTCGGCGTGCTCGGCTCGGTAGGGCTTGCGATGCTGCTCTACACATCGGTATCGCTGGTGCAGAAGATCGAAGAATCGCTCAACTATATCTGGCGCGTACGGCTGCCACGCAGCGTCGGCGAGCGCTTCAGCCGCTACCTCAGCGTGCTGCTGGTCGGTCCGATCCTGGTGTTCTCGGCGCTCGGCATTACCGCATCCGTGCTCAACTTGACGGTCGTGCAGCGACTGGTTGCCGTGCAGCCGTTCGGCAGCGTGCTATTCGGCGTGACCAAGATCATGCCGTATCTGCTCGTCATCGTCGCATTCACCTTCGTCTACCGCTTCATTCCGAACACCAGGGTGCGGTTCGGCACGGCGCTCATCGGCGGTATCGTAGGCGGTGTGCTTTGGCAAACCGCCGGTTGGGCATTCGCGCTGTTCGTTGCGTCGTCGACACAATACGCCGCGATCTATTCCAGCTTCGCGATTCTGATTCTGTCGCTGATCTGGCTCTACACGAGTTGGCTGATCCTGCTGTTCGGCGCCAGTGTCGCGTTCTACCTGCAACATCCGGAATATCTGCTGGCAAGCGGTGGCGAGCCGCAGCTTTCCAGCCGTATGCGCGAACGCCTGGCGCTCGCAGCGATGAGCCACATCGCTACCCACTACCTTGCGGGCCGTGCCGGCTTCACCTTGCACGCGTTGGCGCAGAAGCTCGCGGTGCCGCTGCCGGCTGTAGAAGAGGTAATCGTGGCGTTGAACGCGTGCGACGTGCTCGTGCGCAGCAGCGACTTGCCGGCGATCTATCTGCCCGCGCGCGATATCGGCTCAATCTCAGTCGCGAGTTTGCTGCAGGCCATACGTTCGCAGGGAGAGAAAGGCTATCTCGGTCCGGAAATGCTCGCCGTGCCGGCGCCGGTAGAACAAGCTTTGCAATATCTGCAGCAAGCCGAGTCCGCCGGTCTCGAGGGACTCACAATCAAAGACCTCGCGGCGCCGCTCTATACGCCCGTGTAGACACACCGACCTTACTTTGCACGCTTGCGGTGCGAGGTGAGAGAATGGCGTCTATCACGAGGCGCCGGCCGGTGCCCGCAAGATTACCTACGGAGACCATCATGGGTGTAGCCCCGGCGAGTGTTGCGACCGCAATCGACGAATTGCGTGCGATGTTGGGCGAACGGCTGTCGACCAGCACCGGCGTGCGCGATCATCACGGCAAAGACGAATCGTGGCACCACCCGCATCGTCCCGATGCCGTCGCTTTTCCGAATTCAACCGAGGAGGTCTCCGAGATCGTGCAGATCTGCGCACGCCACGGCACGCCGGTCGTAGCGTACGGCACCGGTACTTCGCTCGAAGGCGCAGTGATCCCGACCGAGGGCGGCGTGGTGGTCGATCTGCTCAACATGGACGCCGTGCTGAGATTGAATGTCGACGATCTCGACGTCACCGTGCAAGCGCGTGTCACTCGCAAGCAGCTCAACGACTACGTGCGCGATCAAGGTCTGTTCTTCCCGATCGACCCGGGCGCCGATGCCTCATTGGGCGGGATGGCGGCGACGCGAGCCTCGGGCACCAACGCTGTACGTTACGGCACCATGCGCGAGAACGTGCTGGCGCTCACCGTGGTGTTGGCGGATGGCCGCATCATTCGCACCTCCCGCCGCGCCCGCAAGTCGGCTGCCGGCTACGATCTGACGCGCTTGTTCGTCGGCAGCGAAGGCACGCTCGGCATCATCACGGAAGTCACCTTGCGGTTGTACGGGATTCCGGAAGCGATGGCTGC
>JBDTMS010000415.1:0-4501 GCA_039934195.1 Betaproteobacteria bacterium | reverse complement strand
TGGAGAGAAGCGCTTCCCGCTCTGCGCCCTGCGTAGCTTCGAGAACCGCGCGGCGGGATACGACGACGTTGTTGCGCTTGCGATCGAGCTTGATGACCTTGAAGTCGAGCTGTTTGCCTTCGTAGGGATTGGTGTCTTTCACCGGGCGCAGATCGACCAGCGAACCCGGAAGGAAAGCGCGAATGCCGTTGATCATGACGGTCAGCCCGCCTTTCACTTTGCCGTTTACCAAACCTTGTACGACTTGGCCTTGCTCCAGTGCCGCTTCCAGCTCGTGCCAGGCGGCGAGGCGCTTCGCTTTTTCGCGGGACAACCGCGTCTCACCGTAACCATCTTCCAGCGCTTCGATCGCGACTTGCACAAACTCGCCGGGATGCACTTCGAGCTCACCGCGGTCGTTGCGGAATTCTTCGAGTGCGATGTAGCTTTCGGATTTGAGGCCGGCGTTGACAACGACGAAGTTGGCATCGATGCGAACCACCTCAGCGGTGATCACTTCGCCTTGCCGCATCTCTTGGCGGGTCAGGCTTTCTTCAAACAGCGCGGCGAAACTTTCCAAGTCAGGTGCGAGCTCAGGTGCTTTTTGGGAGGCAGTGGCGGTGGCGGGCGTCATCAGGGAGATTTCGTACTCGTTGGTTTAGCCATTCGCTGCTCTGAATGGGGTCAGTTAAAAATCAAAAGACCACCTCGCACGAGTCGTTGCCTGGATCGAGGTCAGACAACTTGAGACTCACTGCGAGATGGCACTTCGTTTTTGCGCTTGCTCGAACCACTTCAACACTTGTTCGACTGCCTGTTCGATCGACAGCTGAGTGTTATCCAGCTCTACTGCATCAGCGCATTTCTGCAGCGGCGCCACGGCGCGCTCGGCGTCTCGCGCATCGCGCTCGTTGATGTCCTGCAAAAGGGCGTCAAGGGTAGCATGTATTCCCTTCTCCATCAACTGTTTATACCGGCGCTCGGCACGAGCCCGCGCACTGGCGGTCAAAAACACCTTCAACACGGCGCCTGGGAACACCACCGAACCCATGTCGCGACCATCTGCGACCAGCCCGGGCGCGCGGCGAAACGCCCGCTGGCGATCTAGCAGCGCCGCACGGACTCCATCGATTGCGGCCACTCGCGAAGCAGCAAGCGACACGGCCTCTGCGCGGATTGCCAGTGTGACGTCTTCGCCGTCAAGCGTCACCGCCGGGCCGTCGAAGCGCACGTTCAACTCAGCCGCCAACCGACTTAACGGCAGCGGATCGTCTAAATCGAGTCCACGCTTGATGGAAGCAAATGCAACCAGCCGATAGAGCGCGCCGCTGTCGAGCATATGGAACCCCAGCGCACGAGCAACCTCCTGCGACACGGTGCCCTTACCGGATGCCGATGGGCCATCGATGGCGATGACCGGGATATCTTCCGCTGTGGACGGAACGTCTTCCGCGGTGATTTGGGCGAACTGCTCGAAAAAGTCTGGAAATGTCTTGGCGACGCAGCCGGGGTCATCGATCCGCAGGGGCACGCCGCCCAAAGCGACCAGCGCGAAGCACATCGCCATGCGGTGATCGTCGTAAGTATGGATGAATGCGTTGGGTTCGAGACGCCCGCCCGGCGCGGGCGTCACGACCAGGTAATCTGCACCTTCCTCGATGGTCGCGCCGACTTTCCGCAACTCCGTTGCCATTGCCGACAATCGATCGGTTTCTTTTACCCGCCAACTGCCTATCTGACGCAAGGTACAAGGGCCGTCCGCGAACAGGGCCGCGACTGCCAAGGTCATCGCAGCATCCGGGATAGCGTTCAAATCCAGATCGAACGCCTTGAGCTTGGCGCTGACGGGCGAGCGCGCCTCGATCCAGTTGGACCCTTTGGTGATCACCGCACCCATTGACGCTAGGGCATCGGCAAAGGCGACGTCGCCCTGAACGCTGCCGATCCCCACGCCTTCTACTCGCACAGGTCCGCCCGCAATCGCGCCCGCCGCCAGAAAATAAGACGCACTGGATGCATCGCCCTCAACCATCACCTTGCCCGGACTGCGGTATCGCTGACCCGCGGGGATGGTGAACGAGCGCCAGCCATCCCGCTTAACGTGCGCTCCGAACAGCGCCATCTGGCCGAGCGTGATCTCGATGTATGGTTTGGAGATCAACTCGCCTTCGACTTCGATGACGACTTCTTCGCCGACAAGCGGCAACGCCATCAGCAGCGCCGTCAAAAACTGGCTTGATACATTACCGCGGACTTTCACCGGCCCTCGTAGGACGATCGTC
This sequence comes from Betaproteobacteria bacterium, assembly GCA_039934195.1. GTDB lineage: Bacteria > Pseudomonadota > Gammaproteobacteria > Burkholderiales > SHXO01 > SHXO01. The sequence goes on along the minus strand of JBDTMS010000415.1, from coordinate 2,240 downwards.
GACGGTCGGATTTCCAGCGGCGGATAACCTTCGTTTTCCAGGCAGCGAATGTCTGCGCCGATGGCGCGTAGCGCATCGGTCAGATCGCCGATCGGACGCTCATGCATGCGCGCGACGCCGGACACCGTGTAATGACCGCCGCTCAACGCGAGCGCCGCGGTCAGCGGTCGGATTGCAGTGCCGGCGTTTCCCAGAAACAGGCTGGCCGATTTCACTGGGAACGAACCTGCGCAACCGGTCACCTGTACTCGATTCGGTCCGATGTGGTCCAGCGCGATGCCGAGTTTCTCGAGCGCATCCAGCATGCGTTCGACATCGTCGGACGCGAGCAAGTCGTGGATCTCGGTGACGCCTTCGGCCAACGCGGCGAGCAATAACGTCCGGTTGGAAATGCTCTTCGAACCGGGCAGACGCAGCACACCGGCCGCACGATGCAGTGGACCGAGGTCGATGTATTCCGGATACGCTCGCATCTCTATTTACTTTGCAGCCACGCGTTACGAGCGGTGCGGGCGCTCTCGAACGTGCGCTGCAGGCCTGCGCCATCATCGGCTTGCAGCTGCGTCATCAGCTTAGCCAGTCCGTTCTGATAATCGGACAGCTCGGCCAGCAGCGCATCGCGATTCGCGAGGAAGATATCGCGCCACATCTCCGGCGAGCTGCTGGCGATCCGGGTGAAATCGCGAAAGCCCGCGCCCGCGAACGAGAACAATTCGGCAGCCTGCGTCCGGCTGGCGATCATGTGCACGAGCGCAAACGCCAACGCGTGCGGCAGATGGCTGACAGCGGCTAGCACTTCGTCGTGCCGCTGCGGCGTCATCTCGACGATGCGCGCGCCGCATGCCCGCCAGGCTGCGTCGATACGAGCGCGGGCATCGGCTGCCGTTTCCGCCAACGGCGTGATAACCACGGTGCGATCGTTGTACAGTTTTGCGTGTGCCGCTTCGACGCCCGAGTGTTCGGCGCCCGCAATCGGATGCGCGGGCACGAACTGCGAAAGCTTGTTTCCCAATGCCGAGCGCGCGGCAGCGATGACATCACGCTTGGTGCTGCCGCCGTCGGTAATTGCGGCGCCGGCTTCCAGATAAGGCGCGAGCGAATTTAGGATTTGCTCGGTGGCGTGCACCGGTACCGATACGAGAATGAGGTCTGCGTCCGCGACCGCGCTGCGAGCGTCTGCAGCGATCTCATCGATGACGCCGAGCTCGACCGCGCGTGCGAGGTTCGCCTGGCCGCGGCCGACACCGACGACGCGATCAACGCGGCCAACATGCTTGAGGGCCGCGGCGAACGAACCGCCGATCAACCCGACACCGAATACGGCAAGCTTGCGGAAGCGAACTTCGGTCACGGCTGCAGGCGGAATGCGCGTCAAGCGTGATAGGCGTTGCGCAGCGCGGACAGAAAACGTTCATTCTCCGACTCGAGACCGATCGACACACGCAGATGTTCGGGCATGCCGTAGCCAGCGATCGGGCGCACGATGACGCCTTGCTGCAGAAGCCGTTGGTACACCTCGGCCGCGCGCCCGGCGTGGAACGTTACGAAGTTGCCGAACGAGGGAATGTGCTTTCGTCCCAGTTGCGTGAGCCCCGCTACGACTTGCTGCATGCCTTGCGCGTTGAGCCGAACGCTGCGCGCGACGAATTCGTGATCGCTCAGGACAGCGGTAGCAGCGGCCTGCGCGAGTGTGCTCACGTTGAACGGCTGGCGCACACGGTTCATCAGATCGGCAACCTCGGGATGCGCGAGCGCAAATCCGACGCGCAGCCCCGCGAGCCCGTACGCTTTCGAGAACGTTCGCGTGATGACGAGATTCGGAAATCGCTCGATCCACCGCGGCGCGTCGGCTTGCAGCGCTGCGGGCAGATATTCGTTGTACGCCTCATCTAAAACCACGATCACTCGCCGCGGAACCTTGCGCAAGAACCCGTCGACTTCGTCGCCTGTTGCGAAAGTGCCTGTCGGATTGTTCGGGTTGGCAAGCCACACGACCCGCGTGTCTTCGCTGATCGCGGCCGCCATCGCATCGAGATCGTGTCCGTAATCTCGCGCCGGAACAACGATGCTCTGTGCTCCGGAGGCTTGTGTTGCCAGCGGATAGACGGCGAATGCGTGCTCGGAGAACACGGCCGAATCCTGCGCGCTCAAAAAAGCGCGCGCCACCATTTCGAGCACGTCGTTGGAACCGCTGCCGAGCACGATCTGATCGCGGCCGATGTCGTAGCGCGAAGCCAAAG
>JBDTMS010000414.1:0-4504 GCA_039934195.1 Betaproteobacteria bacterium | reverse complement strand
CAATTTTTGTGGGATTGCGATAGGAAGCCGCGAATCAGTGTCGCGACGTGATCGGTGTGCGTATCCAAGGGGCCAACATCGATGTCAGGATTATTCAAACGGATCTAGCCGCATACGCCGGGCCGGCGCGGCGAAGCGCATGTCACTTAACGTTGTTCAATTTTTGCAACTGAAGTCGCGAATCTAATCTGCAGGCACACGATCTAGCAAACATCGTTTCGGGATGCTGCACGATACATAGCGCTGAGCACTGAGGCTAGATAGCTGCAGCGCCTATACGACTCGATGCGCTTTTAGCCCTTCTCTGTTTGCTCGAGTGAGGCCTCTCGCAGCGCGAGCAGAATCCTTTTCTTGCTAGGCGGTCGCGTAAGGCGATCCGGCCTAGTGTTCTGGTCTGAGGTTGATGGAGACTCGAGTGAAGAAAGGCGATGTCGTCCAGCTGGATCGTGACGATCCATTTTTGCATTGGCCCTTCAGCCAAGCCGCCGCCGCCGCATAAGAGCGCAAAAACTATCGCACCTGTGCGCGTGAACCGGGGCATGGTCAAGGTTACGTTAGTGACGCAGTCGCCCATATAAATCTAAAACGAAAGTCAGCGAACTGACAAAGAATGTGTCGAATATCGCGGTCCGCATCACGGCTTACTAGTGCGGGTGCAGGATCACCCGCCAGGTCCCGATTCGTGGTCTTGTACTCGAACCGCGAACATTTCGCCTTCAGCATTGTCCACATTGCTCGACCCTGAGCGCACAACGGAACCTTCCGATAACTTGATTGACGCTATAGGACGAATAACGATCGACGTTTTGACAACAGCTCAGCCGCATGCGTAGCATGGGGATTCGAGTAGGGAGCGGATCAACCGATCGGTTCTTGCGAATGACGTTGGCAAGCGACGAACGGATGACTTGCTTTTAGCTTGCTGGCACACCGTTTAGCTGGGTGGCGACAGCAAAAAAAACCGTAAATAACGCACTCGAATGGAGCCACACATCATGCGCCAGCGTTGCGCCCTGCTGTCCAACCGGCGCTGCCTCTAGCAGATCTCGTTTTGTTTGCTAGCCGCGTTAGTTGCGTTGTGGATGCCGGTTGCGGAATGTGCCCCGCGCAAACACGAGAGGCAGCCTGCCCTTGACTACCACCAGCCGGTCGTGGAACCGGCCGAGAACAAACACCACAAGAAAAGCAAGGACAAGCCTAACAAGAAAAATGCGGATGATGCGGCCGCGGAGACCTCGGCGTTTGCTGCCGCCGGTCCATGCAACCCGATCGTGTGCGAAAACGCACTGAGCGGAAATCTACCGGCCGAGTGGCAGCTCGTGGAGCCGGGCGATGCGGCGGTCCAAGGCTTTGCCACTGAGCAAAGCGTCAACGTCGGCGAGACCGTTCGCTTCAAAGTTCGAGCCACCACGGCTTACCACATCGATATCTATCGCGTCGGCTGGTACCAGGGCAACGGTGCCCGCAAAGTGGCTGCGTTGGGCAACATCGCGTTACAAACCCAGCCCGCCTGTCGCGTCGACACAACCAATGCCACCGGTTTGATCGACTGCGGCAATTGGCTCGAGTCCGCCTCCTGGGCGGTACCTGCGACCGCTACCAGCGGCGTGTATTTCGCTCGGCTCGTGCGTAATGACACCAATAAAGGCACCGGCTACATGTTCTTCAATGTGCGCAATGACGCCAGCCACGCCGACATCGTCTACCAGACTTCCGACACCGAGCGCGCCGCGTACAACAACTATGGCGGCAACAGTCTTTACTCGTGTACCGTCAATTGCCCGCCGGGCAATCCGCAACTGTACAAGGGCGCTTTCAAGGTCAGCTTCAATCGTCCCAATATCGCGGTGAATCTCGGGATGCAGTACTCGTTCTTCGGCGCCGAGTTCGAGATGGTGGAATTCCTCGAAGCCAATGGTTATGACATCAGTTATATCTCCGCGGTTGACACCGATCGACGCGGTGCGCTACTTAAAAACCACAAAATATTTATCTCGTCGGGCCACGACGAATACTGGTCCGCCCAGCAGCGTGCGAACGTTGAGGCCGCTCGTGATGCGGGAGTCAATCTCGCCTTCTTCAGCGGTAACGAAGTCTTCTGGAAAACCCGTTACGAGAACAGCATCGATGGCAGCAACACGGCCTATCGTACGCTGGTCACGTATAAGGAAACCCATTTCGACGCGGTCGTAGACCCAGCCGATCCACCCACATGGACCGGCTTGTGGCGCGATCGCCGCTTCAGTCCGCCAGCCGATGGCGGGCGGCCTGAAAATGCCCTCACCGGCACGATCTACACGGTAGATCCCGTTGCTAACTTCGCAATGTTGGTTCCGGCTGAGGACGGCAAGATGCGTTTCTGGCGTAACACCACGGTCGCGACGCAAAGCGCAGGACAAACCGCAACACTGGCGCCCAACTCACTGGGCTATGAGTGGGATGAAGATCTCGACAATGGCGCGCGTCCGAATGGCATCGTGCGCTTGTCCACCACCACCAAATCGGTGCCCAACCATCTGATCGATCCCGACGTTGGCAATCACTATGACGCCGGTGTGGCAACTCATCACATGACCTTGCACCGCGCCGCGAGCGGGGCGTTAGTGTTCGGCGCTGGTACTGTCCAGTGGTCCTGGGGTCTGGAAGGGAATCCAAGCGGTACCAGTCCAGTCGATCTGAACATGCAGCAAGCAACGGTGAATCTGTTGGCGGACATGGGCGTGCAGCCCACAACGCTCATCCAGGGAATCGTAGCGGGCACCCAGTCGACCGATACGACGCCACCCACGTCGGTCATTACTTTGCCATCCACCGGGATCAGCTTTTCGGCGAACATGCCGGTTAATATCATCGGCACCGCCACAGATAGCGGCGGCGGTGTAGTCGGTGGCGTGGAAGTCTCCACGGACGGCGGAGTAAGCTGGCATCCGGCGAGCAGCGGGCGTTCGAACTGGATGTATCAGTGGCAGCCGCCCGAGCCGGGCGCTTATAAGTTGATGGCAAGGGCCGCCGATGACAGCGCCAATCTGGGACCGGCATCGAACCCGGTTTCGGTAACGGTTGGCTCACGCACGTGCCCCTGCTCGATCTGGCCGGCCAATGCCGTGCCCACGGTAACGACCGACGCAGACGACAAACCCATCGAGCTGGGCTTGAAGTTCTTCGCCGACAACGACGGTACCATCAGCGCGATCCGTTTCTTCAAGTCCGCCACGAACACCGGCCCGCATGTCGGTAGCTTGTGGACGGCTAACGGCCAGTTGCTGGGGCAAGTCACCTTTACTGGAGAGTCGGCCTCCGGCTGGCAGCAAGCCGATCTCACCTCGCCCGTACGCGTCACCGCCGGTACGCACTATGTCGTGTCGTACCACACCAATGCCGGTCACTACTCGGACGATACCTACTACTTCGCGGACAGCGCCTTTGATAACCCGCCGCTGCACGCGCTCAAAGACGGCGCAGACGGCGCCAATGGGGCCTACACCTACAGCAGTGGCAGTGTATTTCCGACCAAGCCGTTTCAATCGAGCAACTACTGGGTCGATGTGGTGTTCAACGGCGATTTCGATGATACCGCGGCGCCGACGTTGACTTCGCGCACACCGACGCCGAACGCGACGAGCGTGGCCACCAATAGCGCTGTCACGGCGAAGTTCAGCGAAGCGGTGCAGCCCGGCAATATCGCGTTCGTATTGAAGAGCGCCGCCAACGTCACCGTGCCGGCCAAGCTGAGCTACGACAGCATCACCTTCACCGCTACGCTTGTGCCGAACGCGCCGCTCACCGCATCGACAAGCTATAGCGCGACGCTCAGCGGTGCGAAAGACTCGACGGGTAACACCATGAGCACGACAACATGGTCGTTCACCACGGGCACCGTGCAGGTGAACTGCCCCTGCACGATCTGGCCTGCTACGGCGGTGCCCACACAAGCCGGGACTACGGACACTTCATCGATTGAGGTGGGCGTGAAGTTCCGCACCGATGTTAGCGGCTACATCACCGGGCTGCGATACTACAAAGCCAGCACGAATGTCGGCACGCACGTAGGCACGCTATGGAGCGCTACCGGCGGCGTGCTCGGACGCGCCACATTCACCGGGGAGACCGGTTCAGGTTGGCAACAAGTCAACTTTGCCACACCGGTCGCAGTCACTGCAGGCACGACTTACGTCGCCTCGTATCACGCCAGCGGCGGCCACTACGCGGGGGACAACAACTTCTTTGCCACAGCTGGCGTCAACAACGGGCCAATGCATGCGCTAGGCAACGGCGTCGACGGGGGCAATGGCGTCTTCGTCTACAACGCCGCACCGACGTTTCCCACTCAGACGTTCAAGTCCACGAATTACTGGGTGGACGTGGTGTTCAACACCACCACAAACGCCACCAGCAGCAGTTCGATCTGGTCGCCCGCTGCCGTGCCGACGGTGGCAGCCGATGCCGATAGCAAATCAATCGAGGTCGGCGTCAAGTTCCGCAGCGACGTCAACGGCAGTATCAC
>JBDTMS010000413.1:0-4507 GCA_039934195.1 Betaproteobacteria bacterium | reverse complement strand
CGGGATAGCCGCAGGGATCGATCGCGGCAAACGGCGCGAGATCCATATCGACATTCAGACTCAGCCCGTGATAGGCGCAGCCGCGCTTGATGCGCAGACCGAGCGCGGCGAGTTTTGCGCCGTTGACGTATACGCCCGGGGCATCTTCACGCCGCTGTCCCGCTGCGTCGAATTCATCGAGCAAGTCTATCACGGCCTGTTCCAGCGCCCGGACCAGGGCGCGCACGCCGAAGCGGGCGCGTTGGAGATCGAACAGAACATACGCGATCAGCTGGCCGGGCCCGTGATAGGTCACTTGGCCGCCGCGGTCGGTTCTGATCACCGGAATGCCGTTATCCGACTGCGGCAGGTGTTCGCTGCGGCCAGCGAGCCCGTAGGTGTAAACCGGCGGATGCTCGAGCAGCCAGATTTCATCTGCGGTCTCGTCTGTGCGCGCGGCGGTAAACGAGCGCATTTCTTCCCACGCCTGCAGGTAGGCGACCATGCCACGCTCGCGCACCAGAATCGGCGAGCCGGGCATCACGAGGCGATCAGGTGCGGACAAATCCAATGTTTCTGCTGTGCTCACAACATCATCACGACCATCGGCAACGCGCGCAGCTCGAGATACAGCGCGTCGAGCTGCTCGCGCGATACCGCGCGGATCTCGCACGTGATACTGAGGTAATTTTCTTTCTTGCTCGGCCGCACTTCGACCATCTGCGGATCGTAGTCGGGCGCATGGCGCAGCACGACTTCGATGACGGCGGCTTCGAATCCGGGTTCGTTCCGCCCCATCACCTTGACGGGAAAGTCGCTGGGATACTCGATCAGTGACGGATCAGGCATGCGAGCGGGCTTCCACGGGATGGCGCATTTGCGACTTCAATTCTTGGAACAGCGCGTACATGTGCTTGAACACCGCGCCGGGGCGCCCGTCGCCGACCGCTTTATCGTCGAGCCGGGTAATTGCCAGCACTTCGCGCGTCGACGAGCTCAACCAGAGCTCCTGCGCAGAGCGCACTTCTGCCTCGGACACCGCGCGAATCTCGACTGGAATGCCGTTGGCGCGCGCAAGGTCGAGCAGGACGTCGTAGGTGATGCCCGGCAGAATCAAATTGCTTTTCGGCGGCGCCAGCAGCACGCCGTTCACCACCGCGAAGATGTTGCTCGCAGCACCTTCGGTCAGCTCGCCATCGCGCAACAACAACACTTCCATCGCGCCTTCATCGACGGCCAGTTGCCGCAGCAATACATTGGGCAGCAGCGCCGTCGTTTTCAGATTGCAGCGAAGCCAGCGATTGTCGACCGCGCTGATTGCCGCAACGCCTTCGCCGACGAGCTTCGCGTCCGGCGTCGATAACGGACCGCTCATCAGGAACACGGTCGGCACTGTGTTTTTCGGAAACGCGTGGTCGCGTTTGGCGACACCGCGCGTGATTTGCAGATAAACGCTCTGGTCTTCGTGCGGGCTGCGCGCGATCAGATCGTCGAAGATTTTCTGCCACTGTTCTCGCGTATGCGGATTCGCCAGCCGGATGCCATCCAGGCTGCCGTCCAGCCGCTGCAGATGCGATTCGAGCCGCAGTGGCTTGCGCGCATACACCGGAACGACTTCGTAGACGCCGTCGCCGAAAATGAAGCCGCGATCGAGCACCGGGATGCGAGCCTCCGACAGCGGCATGTATTCGCCGTTCAGGTAGACCACGCCGTCTTCAGGGGAAATGCTGGGGTCCATCCAGTGCTCCTTGTCTAGTGTTCTGAGTCAGAAATGCGCCGCTGAAAAACCGACTAGGCGAGCTCCATGCGTTGTTGCGCGCCTTACGGTTATTGCTCATATTTGCTGCGGCGCCACGCCTAGCCTGGCACTCGCCCGGTCGGTTTTTCACACCGGCGACGGTGCCAACAATGTCTAGATCGTTGCATGCCGGAGATCTCGAAGTTTGCCCACCGAATTTCTGACTCACGACACAAGTGGTAACGGTGATGCGTGCAGCTTACTTAAACCACAGTTGAATGCTGTGCCAGGCGCGCACGAACATATTGGCGATCGCGACCGGCTGCAGCGCGTACACCGGATACTCGCCGTACGGCTTGTCGGCAAACGTTATCCGCAGCACACCCACGGGCTGCTCCAAGCTGATCGGCGCAAGCAGCGGCTGCAGCGTTTCCAGATGCGCCTTGAGATTGCCGCTCTGGCCTCTTGGCACGGACACGTAGAAGTCCTCGATGAAGCCCGCCTTGAGCTCATGCTCGCTGCCTTTCCAGACCGGCAGGTTGGCGATCGGCGCGCCGTGTGAGTACAGCTTAATCGTTTCGTAATACTGAAAACCGTAATTGAGCAGCTTCTGCGCTTCGATTGCACGCGCACCTTCCGAATCCGCACCGACGACTACCGCGAGGAGGCGGCGCCCCTCGCGCTTGGCCGTCGCGATCAGGCAATATCCGGCATTCTCAGTGTAGCCCGTCTTGATGCCGTCGACGAACGGGTCGCGGAATAGCAGCTCGTTACGATTGCGTTGCGTAATGCCGTTGTAAGTGTAATCGCGCAGAGAATAGATCGGAAAATACTCGGGGTAGTCGCGGATCACCGCGACGGCCAGCCGCGACAAGTCCGACGCGGTCGAATAATGGCGCGGATCGGGCAGGCCGGTGGCGTTGGCGAAGTGTGTGTTGGTCAGTCCGAGATGCGTGGCTTGGCTGTTCATCCGCTCGACGAACTCGTTCTCGCTGCCGGCCAGACTTTCGGCCAACGCAATCGTGGCATCGTTGCCCGACTCGACTATCATGCCGCGCAGCAGCTCCGTCACCATTACCGGCTTGTTGGGATCGATGAACATGCGCGAGCCGGCCATCTTGTAGGCTTTCTGCGAGACCGGGACGACCTGCGCGAGCCGCAACTGCCCCTGCTTGAGCGCGCTGAAGATCACGTACGCCGTCATCAACTTGGTGAGCGACGCGGGCTCGATGCGTTCTTCGGCATCGCGCGCGGCAATCACACGCGCAGTTTGATAGTCGAGCAGAAGCCACGCTTTGGCGGCAATCGACGGCGCGGCAGGGATGGAACGCTGAATCTGCGCATGCGCCGGCTCGACCGCGAGGACGACCAGAAGCAGCATCACGAGAAAACGAATAGAGCGGGACATGCGGTACCAAAAGTCGACAATTATAGCGGGCGGCCGGCGACGCTGTTCGGGGCTTGACTCGACATCGCGCGGTTCATAGCGCAGCGGAAATCAGATTCTTCGCTTTCGTCTATTCTTGCGGTTTCCGTGATGACTGAAGCGCAGACATGAACGCATACCCGAAGACGATCTCGCGACGCTGCCTGGTGATCGGCTGTCTATTGTTGCCAATGTTGGCTGCCACGCAAGCGATCGCGGCGGACGCCACGATCCAGGTGACCGAAGCATGGGTGCGTGCAACCGTTCCTGGCCAAGCGGTTGCCGGGGTGTACTTGAAACTGCGCAGCGATCAGGCCGCGCGCCTGGTCGGAGTCGATAGCCCGCTTGCAAAGAAAGCGGAAATCCATTCGATGAGCAATGCCGGCGGTGTAATGCGCATGCGGCAACTGAAAGCCGTCGACTTGCCCGCGGGCGAAACCAAGACCTTCGAGCCGAACGGCAATCACATCATGCTGTTCGACATCACACAACAACTGAAGCCCGGCGACAAAGTGCCGCTGACCCTGACGATCGAGAAGAAGGGAAAGAAAGTAAAGGTGTCGGTGCAGGCCGATGTCAGGTCACTGACTTAACGGCGGTGATCGGTGATCTAAATTCGGTGATCAGTGAAAATCAGAGTAGGGGGTTAGTCGATCGTGTTCGATAGCGCTGACGCAATACCGTGCCATCTACTCAACAGCCGATGTGCCTGATCACCGATCACTGATCACGGATCACTGACGCATTGATTACCGCAGCGGTGATCAATGCGTCATTCACCCACTGCCGCAGCAACTGCGCCGCCTGTGGTGCGGCCTGGTCGGGTTCGACCCAATCGCACAGGCCTTCGCACAGCGCAGTGAACGTCGCGCCTGCTTGCGACGCGCGTATCGCCCACGCTTCGAAGTCGCTGAGCGAGCGGAAGCAGACGGCGTAGTCGTTGCGCCAGATCAGCCACGGTTGCGCGTTGTCTGCGGTGGTCGGTTCCGGCAACGCTTCGCCGGCATCGTGCGCTTTGCGAAACGACGGCGCGTTGGTCTGCAGGTCGATGACATGAGCGCAGGGGTGCAGCGCGAACGCGACGGTGGACCAGGCTTCCGGCGGGAGCTGCGTCAGTTCTTCGAACTGGACGACCGAATCGTCGGGCGCATCGAAGGCTAATGTCAGCGTCCATTCGAATAGCGCCAGCTCGTGTGCAACCGGTTGTTCGGACCACGGTGCGGTGTCGCGCAGATAAGCATGCAATTCCGCGCCGTACCAACGCACGTTGCGAAACGTCGATGGCGTCGATTCGATGTAGCCGCGACAGGCCGCATCGAATCCGTCTTCGCCCAGCAGGGCCTTGACCGCTTCGTAGTCGGTTG
>JBDTMS010000412.1:0-4523 GCA_039934195.1 Betaproteobacteria bacterium | reverse complement strand
TGGCCCGCAAATGACAGCTGCTGCTCTGCCCGCTTGTCTTGCTCCAGCAACGCCTTGCGATCCACACGCTGGCCTTGCTCTTCTGACTTCTGCCCCTTGTACGCAAGGAGCCTGCCGACAAGCACAGGCAAGGTCCCATCTTTGCTTCCTAGGCGACTGACCATGCGGCGCAGCCATGCGGGCCAATGCAATGCGATGACTGGATCTTCCAGGCAGAGAATGGTTTCTACGGTGCCGGGATCGCCTTGGCGAGCACACCGGCCATGCAGCTGTCGATCGATGCGGCCCGAAGCGTTGTGCTGACAACTGATGACGTACAGGCCCCCCAGTGCACGCACGCCGTCACCTAGTGCGATGTCGGTTCCGCGGCCCGCCATGTTGGTCGTCACCATGATTTGCCCCATCTCGCCGGCTTTGGAAACGATCGCCGCTTCCTCATTGTCATGGCGTGCGTTTAACACTGTATGAGCCAGTTCACGAGCGTTGAGTAAGCGGCTCACAAAATCCGAATCGGCGACCGAATCGGTACCTATTAGGACCGGCCGGCGCTGGCGATGGATCGCCTGGGCGCGAGCGACCACTTCCTGCCATTTTTCGTCACGCGTGGAATACATTTTCAACGGCATGTACTTGCGCCGGCTGGGCTTGCGCAGAGGTACGCGCATAATTCTCAAGCCATATACAGAACGCAGCTCAGTGGCCGCTTCCTGCAACGTTCCACTCATCCCGCCTAGGCGCAGATACCGGGGGAAAAACCGCTGGTAGGTAATCTGCGCGATGGTTTCCTGCTCATCGCTCGCTGGGCAGCCCTCCTTGGCCTCGATCAGCTGATGCAGGCCGCGCGACCACACCCTGCCCGGAGCAACGCGGCCTGTCGTCTGATCGATCAGGATCACGGCCTTGTCTTTCACCAGGTAGTCGTGATCGCGAACGAACAAGTGCATTGCTGCCAATGCGTAGCGGATTGTTTCTTCTCGATGACGGCGGTCTTGCCACAATCCGCCGATCGCGCCGCCTTGCGCGGTGAGTTTCGCGCAACCGGCCTCGGTCAGTTGCGCGAGCTGCGTCCCGCGGTCGAGTTTGAAGTCGGTGCGCGGCGATAAACGCGATGCGATACCGAGCGCCTGTTTGAAGTAATCCTCCCGTTGCACGTTGACGCGGGATCCGGACAGTACGAGCGGCGTCCGCGCTTCGTCGATCAGCACGCTGTCCGCCTCATCGATCAACGCCATCCACAACCCACGCAGCAAGAGTCCCGACTGCGGTGCGCTAGCCGCATCGCCCGGTTGATCTAGCTGACGCACACGTTCGTGCAGATCGCTTGCGATCTTCCTTCGCACGAGACGATCGCGAAGATAATCGAACACGACTTCCTTCGCCGTGCAGTACGTGATGTCCGAGGCATAGGCTATGCGCCGTTGCGCCTGCGCCATCGGCTGCGTGACGCTGCCAACGGTCAAGCCCAGCATTCGATATACGGGCGCGAGCAGGTCCGCGTCGCGGCTCACCAGGTAGTCGTTGACGGTGATAACGTGCACCGGCATTCCCGCGAGCGCCACGGTGGCAGCGGCTAGCGCAGCGGTTAGGGTTTTGCCCTCCCCGGTTGCCATCTCAGCCAACCGATTGTTCAGCATGATCCGCCCCGCGATCAACTGACTATCGTAGTGACGCATCCCAAGTGTTCGACGGGTCGCTTCGCGCACCAGCGCAAACGCATCCGCCATCGGTTGTCCACTGAATCCCGTCGTACGCAAGCGCGTTCGAACTTTTCTCAGAAGCGATTGGAAGGCGATGTCAGATAGGTTCTGGATACTCGCATCGTGCGAGTGAATTGCGGACAGGAAGTGCGCATGCCGGCGCTTCTCGTCTTGCATAGGAAGATGCGCGAGCAGGAAAGGAAAATCACCACTATCCCGGCGTCGCTTAGTGTCGCTGCGCTCTGGATAGGGGCCGGTTACAGTGCCTGGGGTCGGTAGTGCCGCGCGTCTCATGAGCGCCGATCGCTACAGCACGCTCATGTCTGCGGATTGAACTGCTTCAGAAAAAGCTGCTGCAAACGGCGTTGCCATTGAAATGCAAGCGGCTTCGCGCCATGATCGAAGCGCACCGAGGCGCGTCCGCCCACTCGCTGCAACCGATGGGAATCCAGCGTGAGGTCGTATAGGAAAACCGGCTCCAGCGTCTTCAATCCTTTGTCATCTGATGGATCGGTAACGAACGGACCGCCAGCACGATCGCCTAGCGCGGCGGTGGGCAGATAGACCGTCGCCGCCGGTACACCGCCGGTCAGCTGCGCTGTCAGCACTTCGTCCGGCAAATCTGCGAGTCTGACTGCCACCGCACCACTACCGTTATGGATCAACGCCGAGTCTTCCTGCCAGACCGCCACTTTGATGCGGATCTCCTCCGGCCGCAGTACGTGCGCAAGCACAGTGCCCTTCGGGACGAAGGTCTCCGGCAAATCATTGGCGTGCGGCATCACGAGCGTGCCCTCGTCCGGACTCAGCACGAGCAGTTTCTCGATCCGAAAGTCCACTTGCGCCAACTCGGCACGGCGCGCATCCGCCTCTTCGGTTATCGATTTGGCTTTAACTGCATTGCGTGAGCTCTCCCGGGTGAACTGTACGTCCAGCGCTGCGATCGCTGCGCGCACTCGCTCGCGTTGTGCGATCAGGTCCGGATCTCGCAACACCATAATCGGATCGCCGAGCTTGACGATTTGGCCGTCCTTCGCGATTACTTCTTCGATAAATCCATCGGTTTCTGCGCGAATGCGCGCTTGCTCCGGCAACCACACCACGCCTTGGGCCAGGGTGGAAAACGGAAACGGTATCAGGCATACCAGCACCAGAAGCGCAATTACGCTGCCACCTGCAATAGCCATGCCCCGCGAGCGCTGATTACGCACCCCTGGCGCACGCGTGAGAAATCTAAACAGTTTCATCAGCGGCAGAATTACCATCGTGACCAGCACGGCTGTGCCGACCAGCATCCCGAGCCAGAATGAAAACCGGCCGGCCCACATGACGATGAGCACCGTGACGAACCAGCGATAGAAAAACGACAGGATCGCGTAGACGAACAGTACTGGTCCTTCACCGGGAGCGGTGATCGGCGAGAGCAGCGAAGTCATCCCGAGCAGTTTGCGCTGCGCGATATAACCGACGTAAGCGTTGCCGCGCGGCCCAAGGTTCGGTATGTCGAGCAGATCGGAAAAGATGTAATAGCCGTCGAAGCGTAGCAGCGGATTGCCATTGAACAGTACGGTCGACGCGCCGCCGATCAGCATCACCACGAAGGCAACATCGCGTACGATTCCGTCGCTGACTCGCATCCATACGAAAACTGCGACCGACGCGATGAAGACTTCGACCAAAATCCCGGCTGCGCCGACCAGTGCTCGCCGATGCTTCTCCGGGAAAGCGGCAGCGGCGGATGCATCGACGAACGGAACCGGCACGAGCATCAACAGGCTAAGACCCATCTCGCGAACTTCACCGCCCCAGATCTTGACCGCGAGTGCGTGGCCCAACTCATGGAATGCTTTTACGGCGGGATAGCAAAGCCACAGCAGCGCGAGATAGCGCGGCGTCAACGTGTGGACGGCAGCGAACGAATGGAACGCTTCCCAATTGGAGAACACGGTGAGCAATGCTGCTATGACCACGACCACCCAGACAAATCCTGCAATGGGGCTGAACAGCAGGCGCCCTAGCGGTACCAGCTTCTCGAGAAATCGATCGGGATCAATCAGCGGCACGCGAAACGCCAGCGGATTGAGCATCGCAGCGCGCCGCTTGCGAACGCGCTCACGCCCGCGTCGAAACAGCTCGGCGACATCGGGGGTGATCTCACATTGCAGCAATCCAGTATCGCTGAGCTGACAGAGAATCTCGATCGTTTCGTCTTGCGTCGGCGCCTTCTCGCCCAGCGAATTCAGCAGCGAGTGCCAGATCTCATCGACCGTGCGGCCGCCGTTCATGCGACCGATGAAATGAAATGCGCCCTCGTCCACGCGATGATTACGACCGCTACTGGAATCTTGCAAGAGATACCAGATTTGATCTCGGTAGATGTGACGAGATACCCGCACATGGCTGCGCAGCTTCGGATGCAAGCCGGCAACGCGATACCAGCGCGAGCTGAAGAGCGAGTCCATCGTTTTTCTCGCGCTTAACGGGTCAGCCGAGC
This sequence comes from Betaproteobacteria bacterium, assembly GCA_039934195.1. Lineage (GTDB taxonomy): Bacteria > Pseudomonadota > Gammaproteobacteria > Burkholderiales > SHXO01 > SHXO01. The sequence continues at coordinate 332 of JBDTMS010000412.1, read as the reverse complement.
CACGACCAGGCGGTCAGGCGCACCCAGTCATAGGCGCGGTGGGTCCATATCCACAACAGCGAACGCGAGCCCGCATCCACTTTGGCGATGCCGATCAAACCGGGCCGCAAATTGCCCGCATCGCCGCTCAGTTGTGCTTCCACCTCGAAGAAGTTGCGCCCCTGCGCAGGCGTCGCCACCGGGGTGATGCGTTTGATCTTGAGCGGGAACGTGTCGCCGGGAAGAGCGGCCAACGCGAGCTGACCGACCTGATCCACGTGCACGTTGGCGACATCGCGTTCGTCGACTTCGACAATCACACGGAAATCATGCTCGGGCGCAAGCGTCATCAA
>JBDTMS010000411.1:0-4537 GCA_039934195.1 Betaproteobacteria bacterium | reverse complement strand
GGCGGTCGATCCGAAGGCTTGGCGCCGGGGACTTCTTCACGCGTCTCAGACGGTTCAATGTTGACGAAGACGCCGTCGGTGACATGGCTGTGCCACAAACTGATGTAGCCGGGTGGCAACACTACGTCGAATAAACGAACGTGCGCGTTGCTGAATTTCATCCGGTGCTGCGGTTCTTGTTCGATCGGAATCGCATCGTCCGCACACTGCGCGGGCGAGGACGCAATCGACAGCCCGATCACCAGCGCCCCGCTCAGCAGCGCCCTGATATGGCATGTCTGGCTCAGAAACGCCCTGACATGACATGCCCGGCGTAAGCCCGTCCGCATACTGTATCTCCCGAATTTTTTATGAACGGCGCAGTTTACGCCGATCGCTCGTCACGTACGGACACCCGGGAACTTTGCTGCGTCCGCAGCAATCCACCCTGGACTTATCGAAAACGACAGACCCGGAGACTCCGATGTACCGACTTTGCCTGCAGCTGTGCCTGCTCGCCTGCACCTGCTCGATGGCCGCCTCTGCATTTGCGGACGTCGTGATTCTGGACAACGGCGATCGCCTTACCGGAACCATCACCGGCCTAGCCGGTGGGAAACTGACGATCAATACCGGTTATGCGGGCGATGTCAAAATCGATCTCGGCAAGATACAGAGTCTGCAGGCCCCAGGCGCCATGACAGTCGAGTTGCAGAACAACCGTCGACTCTACGGCACTCTATCGGGCAGCGGCGCCAGAATAAATGTCAAGGACGACTCCGGCGAAGAGGCGACGCCGGTCGACACCGCAAAAATCACCGACATCGTTCCAGGCCATGTCACCGGCGAGGAATGGAAATTCAGCGGTCACCTCAATGCCGGTTACTCCGACAGCTCAGGCAATACCGATGTGGGACGCGCGCACGTCGACGGTGAGTTGGTCGCGCAAAAGCGGAAAAACCGCTTTACGACCGGCGTTGCGGTCAATCGCGCATCGGACACCGGCGTGGAAACCGAATCGAATGCGCTGGCGTATTTCAAGTTCGATCATTTCTTCACGACCAAGTGGTACAACTACGCCAATACCACCTTCGAGCATGACAAGTTCAAGGACATCCGCCTGCGGACGACCTATGGTGTCGGTACCGGCTATCAAGCAATCGCGTCATCGCGCACCAATCTGGCACTGGAAGCTGGCGTCGACTACGTAACCGAAGATTTCTATGTGGCGCAGGACGATCAATTCCCGGCGTTGCGACTCGCGCTTCGCTTCGATCACTACGTCATCCCCGGCAGGCTGCAAATATTCCAGACGACGGAAGGTTTCATCAGCGCGGGTTCGGTGAAGCAGAGCTTTGCGCGGACCAAGCAGGGCTTTCGCTTTCCACTGATTTCGAATTTCGTCGGGACCGCTGAGTACGACATCGATTGGGATGCCAATCCGCAGGCAGGACGCACCAGCATGGATCGGACGCTGCTGTTCTCGCTGGGCTATAGGTGGTAATCAGTGATCAGTGATCGGTGATCGGCAAAGGCGAAGAGCAAAGGCGGTGCTCAGGAGATGAATGAACGAACGACGGAAGGAGAAAGTAATGACCGGTTGGCGTTGGTAGTTCCAAATCACCAATCACTGGTTTTGCTGTATCCGATCACAGATCACAGGGTTTTGAAGTGCCCGATCACAGATCACTGATCACCGATCACCAGTTTTTAGGTCACTGATCACCGATCACTAGTTTTCAGGTCACAGATCACAGATCACTGGCTTTTGAAGTACCGATCACCGATCACCGATCACAGATCACCGATCACTAGTTTTTGAATTGCCTGATCACCGATCACTGATCACCGATGTTAAGTCTTGACGCCCACGCGGCGTCAAGACTTAACATCCAGCCCGGGTTTGTCGTAGTAGACGTAGCCGGTTTGCGGGACGCTGGATTCGGCCTGGCTCTTGAGTTGTTTCAGGTCCTGCGGACGGTCCCACCAGGTTGCGCGATTGGTTTTTTGTTTTTCGACCACCTGCGGATTCTTGTCGAGAAAGTCGCGGATGAACTTGGTGATCTCGGATTCATAGCCTGATTTGCTCATGTTCGGTCCGTCCGGTTGCTGTGTCGGCGCGATCGTTCGATCACAGTGCCTGGGCAAGCACGATGTTTGCCATTCTACGTGTGCGCGCGCGCATACGGTTGAAAGTCGATCGAACGGCTGCGGAGTATCATCCGCCATTGATCACAGGTTCGATGCGCATGTCCTCTTCCCCGCCGTTACCGCACGCCACGCAACCGCCTACAGCGCTGCGCCTGCCGCACACCACCGCCGTCCACGATCGCACACTTACCGACGACTATTATTGGCTGCGAGACCGAGACGACCCGCGCGTGCGCGCCTACCTCGAAGCCGAAAACGCGTACACCGCTGCGGTGATGCGGCCCATCGAAGCGTTTCAGCAAACCTTGTACGCCGAGATGCTCGCGCGGATCAAGGAAACGGATATGGGCGTGCCGTATCGCTACGGCGCCTACATGTATTACAGCCGCACCGAGGCGGGCCGCGACTATCCGATCTACTGCCGGCGTGGACTCGAGAGCGGCGCGGCCGAGCAGATCATCCTGGACATGAACGCTCTTGCGAAGGGCCACCCGTTCTTCTCGCTCGGCGCGTTCAGCGTCAGCCCGGATGCAAATCTGCTGGCGTATTCGACCGATGTCACCGGTTTTCGCGTGTTCACGCTGCAAATAAAAGATCTGCGCACTGGCGAGTTGCTGCCCGAGCGCATCGAGCATGCACGCTCGATCGCGTGGGCGAACGACAGCGCGACGTTGTTCTACGCGGCGGAGGACGACGCCAAGCGCGCGTCCCGGCTGTATCGGCATCGTGTCGGGCACAGCGACGACAAGCTGATTTTCGAAGAACAGGATGGCCGCTTCAGCGTCGGTATTCGACGTTCGCGCAGCCGCGGGTTTCTGTTTCTCGGCGTGCACAGTGCGACCACCTCGGAGGTCTACGCGATCCCGGCAGATCAGCCCGAAGCGGCGCCGCGCATGGTCGCGCCGCGCACACCCGAGCACGAATATTCCGTCGACCATCGCGGCGACCTGTTCTACATCGTCACCAATGACCGCGGCCGCAATGGACGGCTGGTGACTGCGCCGGTTGCCGATGCCGGACAGAGCAACTGGACGGAGCTGATCGGGCATCGCGAAGATGTCATGCTCGAAGACGTCGATCTGTTCTCGCAGCATTGGCTGGCGCACGAGCGCGCTGGCGGTTTTCCCAGAATACGGGTGATGCGTTTCGACACCGGCGAGGCGCACACCATCGAGTTTCCCGAGCCGGCGTATTCCGTTTCCAGCGGCGGCAATTTCGAGTTCGATACGCAAACGTTTCGCTTCGCCTATCAATCGCTCGTCACGCCGTCATCGGTGTTCGATTACGACATGCTCACGCGGCAGCGCACGCTGCTCAAGCAGGAGCAGGTGCTCGGCGGTTACGACCCTGCGCGCTATGCATCCGAGCTGTCGTATGCGCAAGCCAGCGACGGCACCAAGGTGCCGGTGTCGCTCGTGTACAAACGCGACATGCTGGCCTCGGGCGCGCAGCCGTTATTGCTCACCGGCTATGGCGCTTACGGATTCCCATCCGACGTGCATTTCAGCTCGTCGCGGCTGTCTCTGCTCGACCGCGGTGTCGTCTACGCCATCGCCCACATTCGCGGCGGCGGCGAGATGGGTAAGAAGTGGCACGATCAAGGGCGCATGCTGGCTAAGCGCAACACATTCACCGATTTCACCGCAACCGCCGAACATCTCATCGCCGACGGCTGGACCGACCCCGCGCATCTCGTCATCGAAGGCGGCAGCGCCGGCGGCTTGCTAATGGGCGCGGTTGCCAATCTGCGTCCGGACTTATTCCGCGCCGTCGTATCCGAAGTCCCGTTTCTGGACGTCATCAACACCATGCTCGATGCCAGTCTGCCGCTGACCACGGGCGAGTACGAGGAGTGGGGCAACCCGAACGATCGCGAATACTTCGATTACATGTTGTCGTATTCGCCCTACGACAATCTCGCACCGCGCGCGTATCCCGCCATGCTGGTGGAGACCTCGCTCAACGACAGCCAGGTGATGTACTGGGAGCCGGCAAAATACGTCGCCAAACTGCGCACGCTGAAGACCGATGCGAATCCAGTCCTGCTCAAGATCAACATGGAAGCCGGTCACGGCGGCGCTTCCGGCCGCTACGATTATCTGCACGAGATCGCGTTCACCTACACGTTCATGCTTTGGCAGATGGGATTACTGCGGTGATCGGTGTTAAAGGCGGTGATCTGTAATCAGTGATCGGTGACCTGAAAACTAGTGATCTGTGATCAGTGATCTGTGATCGGGCACGTCAAAAACATCGGTGATCAGTGCTACAGGCGGTGATCGGTGATCAGGGATCGGTGATCGGGCAAGTCAAAAGAACGAGTGATCGGTGATCGGTGACCTAAATGCGGTGGTCGGTGGTCGGTGGTCGGTGATCGGTGATCGGTGAAAACCAGTAGTGAAGGTCG
>JBDTMS010000410.1:0-4542 GCA_039934195.1 Betaproteobacteria bacterium | reverse complement strand
CCGGTCGACACGGAACTGTTCCGCAATATTCCTGAGGACTGGCGCAAGCGCAAACTTGCGGAGCTGCCGATCGGCCGCGCAGGCCGAGTCGATGAGATTGCGCCGGCTGCTGTGTTGTTGGCGTCGGACGAAGGGTCTTACTTCATCGGCGCATCGCTCAACCCGAACGGCGGCGACTACATGATCTGAGATTCGGCACTGCCCGCAGGCTCGGAGCAGGCGTTGCGCCGATGCAAGTGGTGATAGATGTGGAAGGCAGGAAATTGCGGGGCTATTCGAATAGCCCCGCGTGCTACGGTCGATCGGCTGCGAAGACGATTGGAGTTGCGATTGGACTCGGCGGTTGCGCCCGCAATGTAGCCTGACTGCGCTACACGGTATGTAGCGCCATTTCCACGCTCACATTGTCTCCCCTGTTCACCCGCCGTCTCTCGCCGCGCACTACCGCGTTATGCGCGAATTGCCGAATCGCGTTCCAGGTCTCCGGATGCGACTGCACGTCTAGATGCGTGGTCTGGTCGATCGTTACCACTTTTTTTGGACCGACCCACGCGTCGATCAGTCTGACGGCATGTTCCTTCGGCACGATGTCGTCGGTGTCGGCTAACAGCATGAGTGCCGGCGTCGACGCCTCGAGGGCAAATTGCATCGCTTCGAACCGGTGCTTCAAGAAACGCTGCGTGCCGCAATAGGGAAACCGGCGACGCGCGATCTCCACGAAACTGTCGTACGGAGTAATCAGAATAGCGGCGGCGGCGGGACGGTGTGCGGCGACGTAGGCCGCCACGCCAGCGCCCAGGCTTCTTCCTACGATGATAATTTTCTTCGGATCGACCCCGGCCTGATCTGCCATCCAATCGTAGAGCTCCAACGCGTCCGACAGCAGCACGCGCTCCGAGGGTTTACCTTCTGAATCACCGTAGCCACGATAGTTGACGAACAGCGAATGGTATCCGCTGAAACTGCCGAGCTGCTTGGAAACCCATGAGACTTCTTCGCTGCGGCCGCCGAAATAGATGATCGCCGGACAATTGATCGGCGCCTCCCGATTGGCGCGCATCCACCAGCCTCGCAATCGGGCACCATCGTGCATTTCGAGTGCGACCGCGCGGACGCGATGGTTCGCAGGGCACCCATAGACTGCGGTCGAACCTCGCACCGGGTTGAATACCAGCTTATCCTGGAAGAAATAGAGTAACGCTGCACCGCCGAGCGAGGCGCTTAACCAGCCGCCTTTTTGAATGAACGCCGACAGCAGCTCGGCAAAGGCGTCCGTTTCCAATAACAGTTTCATGGTGTCGTCCCAAGCGGCGACTCGACGTAGACCGCGACATTGCGTCTACTGCGCCGCGAGGCCAATCGTATGTCGCACTGGATCGAACTCCCTAACTTGGCAAATGTTTGACCACGCGGGAGGGGCGAGCGGTCGTCGATCGCGAGGCTGCTGCAAGCGCAACGCATTGGCTGTCGTACAAGACACACGCGCGGATCGCTCTCAGTGCAAACGCAATCATCGCGTGTCGTTGCGCGTGCGGTCGAAGCTGGCGTGGTGTCGGATGCCCTGCTGGCTCACGTCGTGAGCTTGAAGCCCTGCATTCTGAGACTGCTTAGTGAGAAAACGGTGATGCCATGAGAGTGATGCAATGATTTGGATCAATGAGTTTCCAGAACGGGTGCGGGTACTGGGCGAAACGCGCCCGCAGGTCGTGTGGCCAGACGGTGCAACCGACTACGACATCCCTACTTTCATTCGGCGCGGAATTCATATTCCGAAGCTCGAGATGGTAAGCGCGGAGAAAGGCGCGGCACCCGTCGCGATTGAACGCCGCGCCGAAGCGGGCGCATCGAGCGCTGAAACCGCAGGGCGGCATTGCCGGGCAAGCGGAGATCGATAGTCTGCGACCGATAACGCGCCGCTTTACCAGCTATCGATCCATTCCGTGCATGTCTCGCAATGCCGCCGTCCGCCATCCACCGATATAACAGCACCACGGTTCATAACAGCACATGGTTCGCCCTCCTTCACTTATAGGCCTTGCTATATTCGTGGCCCTCGCATTCGTGTCTGTCGATTGAGCACGTGTACGCTACGGCGGGTTCAATGAAATGCGGGATGGCTGCAGCGCCCCGCGCGCGCAGTCAGACTCAGAACAGGGTCTGCAGCCAGGGCTTCGTCCCAATCTGCAATACGGAACGAGCACCGTTCCTTCTTTTACGAGAATATATGGCGGATATCTTCTAAAAAGAACACGACAGAACTCATGCCGATCAAGTCACGCATTCGTACCATTCCGAACTACCCCAAGCCCGGCATCATGTTTCGCGATGTCACTACGCTTTTGAAGGATCCCGAGGGACTTCGCCTCACGGTCAACGCGCTCGCTGATCGCTACGCCGATGTGCGGATCGACAAGATCGCCGCGATCGAAGCGCGTGGATTTATCATTGGCGCCCCACTCGCCTATCAACTCGGCGTCGGTTTTGTGCCGGTTCGCAAGCAGGGCAAGCTGCCGGCAGAAACCATCGGACACGACTACGAACTGGAGTACGGCGTCGATCGCGTCGAGATGCATGTCGATGCCGTCTCGACAGGCGAGCGCGTATTGATCGTCGACGACCTCATCGCGACCGGCGGCACGGCAGAAGCTGCAGTCAAGCTCGTCGAGAAAGTGGGCGGTGCGGTGGTGGAATGCTGCTTTGTAATAGACCTGCCGGACCTTGGTGGCCGTGCGCGGCTGGAGCAGCATGGTCACACGGTGTTTGCGTTGTGCGAGTTCGAGGGCGAGTGATTCATTTGCGAGTCGACTTTCGTAGGCGTATGGCTTCTCAGTACGTTGGCCCATAGCGAATGTGGAAACAAGCAGTCACTCTCACTTGACGCAGAGAGCTTACAGCGTCGCATACGAACACAAACGCTCAGGTAACTAGTCGCAACGTCTCGTCGGTACTTCGCTATGCCTCGGCCGATGCGTGCACCTGCACTGCAAAGCCGCTGGCGATTACCTCTACAACAGACGCGGGCGTCAGCACATCGACCAGGGTTGCGGCATCGATGGCGTCGTTCGCCAACGAATATCCCGTCGGCGACCAGCGCAACACAGCGTCACGCCATTTCAGACGCGGGCCACCGCCCACCAAGAACATCACGCCGCTCGGCAACTCGCGCACTTCGGCTCGATAGGTACGCTTCTGTTTCAAAGCCGTCGCGCGCTCCGCGTGCAGCCGCTTGTCGACGTCTTTCCAGTCCACACCCGTCACCGTTAGCCACGCCGCTTTAAAACGAACGTAATCCGCTCGCCGGCACTCACCGCATGGGCGATGTCCCGCGGCGAACGCGGTCGCTTCATCGAGAAAGAACAGCTCCGAATAACGATGGGGCCGCATCAGCGGGTTTCGGTTTCGGCCGTGAAAATCGAGCACGCAAGTTACCCAAGCTCGATGCTGCCACGGTTTGGCGATTACGCCATCGTCGCCGTGCAGGATTCCGCGGTTGCCCATGAAGGTTGCGGATGGGCAAGTCGGCTGAAGCTGCCCCGTGGGATCTACGCCATTCGGAAGAGACATCTAATCATCCTCGTCAAGCTCGAGTCGGCGCTTTTCGTGAGATCAGCAGATCGGTTGGTCGCGAATCGCACGCGTTGGTTTCGATTACGTAGCGTGCGTCCGCTTCCTGCGAAGCCTCCCGAATGCGCTGATCTGCGTACGCGACGAAGCGCAGAAGAAATTCAAATGCTCTACTGCGCTTGGTCATAGCCGGAGCCTTAATTCCACTGTTCCGCCGATCGCGCCGCTCACGAGTTTATGAACGCAGCAATATCCGATCAAGCAATGCCCAGCGGTGTCGTTACAGGGATTCGTCATCCAACCTCGACATCGCTCCCCATGAAACATCTGTACCTGACGGCTCTCTTCATTTGCGCACTGATTATTTATACGAGCGCGTCGCATCGACCCTCTCTGCACGCCGCGAATGCGCATCAATCCTTTGCGAGCCAAATCTACGCCCAGGAGGAAACGAGGACTGACGCCGATTTAAATTGGACGGCGATGGGGGATGTCGTGGGAAGTTCGGCCGGAGCCGCGGAGAATGACGCGTTTTATTTTGCCGTCGCCGGCATTTAGCGAGATCCCGCAGGAGTCGAGCATAACGCTGACAAACGGCGTTCGCGTCGAGATTGGAGCTGCACGCAGACGTTTCTCCGCCCGCCGACTTTTCGTTCTGCCGGTAGTTGGGTCGCTCACCTCGACGCGCTTCCCCTCGCGTTGGGTCTCACGATCTGCACGGATCTAAACGCGGACGATTTCCTTCAGCACTTCGAAGCCGAATTGCGCGACGTTCGCACACGCGATCGGCGATAGCCGCTCCACAACACGAACGTGCCGAGCCCCGCTGCCATCGTCACGGCTGACGAGGCCTCCGGCACAGCCGACGTGAATAAAAAGTTGGAAACGATAACTTCTTGCGGCAATCCGGTCTGCGGCTCCGGTACGGTGCTCGTCCCAACTTCGACACTCGAAGGCCAGAGGTTGAAACGCCACACC
>JBDTMS010000409.1:0-4546 GCA_039934195.1 Betaproteobacteria bacterium | reverse complement strand
ACGGTCATGGCGTGATCGATGGTGTCGTCGATGTCGACGTTGTACAAATAGCTGCCGGCTCGCCCGATCGAGAATACATTTTCCGGCATCAGCTCGAAGTATTGCCGCGCCTTTGCTTTTTCCGACTCGAACGGCATCGGATAGTACTTACTTTTCTTAGAGGGAATTTCGATGGTGATCAGCGTCGTCGGCGCTTTGTGCAGGGTGAACTTCTTGTACTCGACGATGCGGGTAAATTGTTCGGCGCCCGCGTAGTAGCAGAAGTACACGTTTTCCGGCAACGCGAATTCGATCGGCAAGACGACCGGGATCAAATCGCGCCCAACGTATGGCAGCTCGCCGTAGCAGAAGTCGAACAGGATGTCGGGCGAGATGGTATTGATGATCACGTCGTAGCGTTTCTTCTCGCCGCCTATCACCACCGTCTTTTGCGCGATGTCGTAGTTCTCGATCTTCGTGCTGAGATGAACGGTCGCCTCTCTGGACGCGACCTTGAAGTAATCGTCGTAGCCGTTAAAAGCGATGGGATAGGCTGAGATTGCAGTATCCCAAGCGGCGCGCGCACCTTCCTTGATCGTGACGCCTTTGGGCGACCAGGTGAAGTCGTCGATCTGGTTGTTGCTGTCGATCAGCCACATCTTGCGAGAATAGCGATCGATGAATTTGCGATAAAGCGTTTCGCCTATTGAGTAAATCCAGAATTCCTCGAAATTCTTCGCCTGCGCCGCGGTGTTTAGGCGGCCGACCTCACCTGGTTGCAATGCTGCCGTCTGGGCTTTCGACAGGCCTGCCAAGGCCGAATTGGTAATGGCATTCAATTCGTCTTGGATTTTCGCATGTTCCGGCATGTGCGCCAGATCGTCCCGATGAATTGGATATCCATAAAATGCGGCGTCCGGTTCGACGTAGGTCAGAAACTGGTGGTCCGCGCACCTGCGCAACGGACAGTACGAATTGAGGTAATGAAAAATGTGCTCCTTCGGCGTGAGAAAATGCCGTGGACCGAAGGTGTACGGATGGCCGCCGAGATAACGGGTCTTCACACCGGCACCGAGGAACGGTGCAGTCTCGACGATCGTGACATCCCAACCGCCGACCAGGGCTAACTGATGTGCAGCAGCGCAGCCAGCGAAACCGCCACCTATCACGAGGGCTTTTCTCTTCATCGAGGCTCTTTAGAATTCGAAACTGTCGTGCCCAGCATGCTCGCAGATACTCTGTGACGTGGCCATCGAGTGATGAATTCGAGTAACGAAATCTGATGCGGCACGAATCTCAAGCCGGCTGTCCGGTCTGCCCTCTCGATACACCGCAACCAAGCAACGGTACTCTTTGCCGAGGCCTAGCGCGATCGTCGCTAGCACCTATGCGCTATCGCGAAGCAGCGAACAAAGGTGCTCAAACTAAATCCGCGGTTATGGACATCGCCCAAGAATATATTTGCCTGCATGAAAGCGCATGTGACGTGTTGCTCCGGCCGCATGCACTCCATGTAGGTGGGTTAGGGCTGTGATCACATCGAAAATATGAGGCTTTAGGCGGCCCAACATCAATGTCGGCTCTCTCCTCCGGGCGGTCTCGCTAGTTTGTCACGTCAGAAATCTCGCGAGACTCTAGCACAAGGATGCCTGGGTCTGCGAATGTCGATTTCGCGTTCGCGGAGGCTTCTCCTCGGATGCAAGGGGCGCTAAACTGTGCGCGATTTTTCCTACAAATGCGACCGCGTTGCTGTGCGTAGCCAAAGCTCGCACGAGCTAACCAGGAAGACTCCGGTGATTATAAAACGCGCAATACGTGATCATGGCTGAAGTAAATCTGTTGCGACGCTATCCTGCGGGAAAGCGCAATGTCCAAAAGCGCGCCCACGCGAAGAGCGATGAGCACATTCGTATTTCCCGCCAGTATGGATTCGAGTACTTCGACGGCGCGCGCGAGTACGGGTACGGTGGTTATCGCTACGATGGGCGCTGGCTGCCGATCGCAGAGGACTTCATCGCACATTGGGAGCTGAAGCCCGGCATGCGTGTGCTCGACATCGGCTGCGCGAAAGGTTTCCTGGTAAAAGATCTGATGAAAGTGTGTCCCGGCCTCGAGGCGTTCGGCCTCGACATTTCGGAATACGCGATGATGCATTGCGAGCCCGAAGTCGTGGGACGCCTGCACTTGGAAAACGCACTTAAATTGCCGTTCCCGGATAAGAGTTTCGATGCGGTCATATGCATCAATACCGTGCACAACTTCGAGCGCACCGAATGTATCCAAGCGGTGCGAGAGATCCAACGCGTCGCGCGCGATGGTAAGGCCTACATCCAGGTGGATAGCTATCGCAGTCCTGAGGAGCGCGAGATCTTTCTAGACTGGGTGCTGACGGCTTACACGCACGACTACCCGGACGGCTGGAAGAAGCTCTTCGAGGAAGCCGGCTATACTGGGGATTACTACTGGACGCTCATCAACGTTTAGAAAGATCAGCCACCTTGGACGCGAGCAGAAAACTCATCGACATCGCGGCCGCACAGCGCCGCTGCAATAAGTTTCGGCGCCGAATTCTCGAAGTATCCCAGCAGGTCCAGGCGCTGCACATCGGTTCGGCCTATTCCTGTACGGAGATCGTTGACTGCATCTACTTCGAGCTCATGCAACGTGCGGCCAACGGCGACATGCACGACACCTTTCTAATGTCGAAGGGCCACGGTTGCATGATCCAATATGTCATTCTCGAAGATCTCGGCACTTTGAGCCGAGAAGATCTCGATCGATACTGCAAAGCGGACGGGCGCCTCGGTTGTCATCCCGATTTTGGCAATCCCGGCATCGTGGCGTCCACCGGCTCGCTCGGTCACGGGTTGTCGATGTCTGTCGGAATGGCCTACGCGGAAAAGACGCGCGGCGGCAACGGTACCGTCTATTGCGTCCTGTCCGATGGCGAGGTGCAGGAGGGCTCGACCTGGGAGGCGACCATGATGGCGTCGTCTCTCGGCATATCCAACCTGGTCGCGTTCATGGACAACAATGATTTCCAGAGCCTCGGCCGCACGAGCTCCACGCATCCTAGCTTTTATCCGGTGGTCGATAAGTACGTAGCCTTCGGCTGGGAGTCGGTCGAAGTTCCAGGTCACGACACCCAAGCGATTTACGAAGCGGTGACCAGCCGGCGCGGCGATCGGCCGCTGATGGTCGTTTGCAAGACTACCAAGGGGAAGGGTGTCAGCTACATGGAGAATGTGCCGATCTGGCACTACCGCTCTCCAAATCCGGCCGAGTTTCAGCAGGCATTGAAAGAACTCGATCAGGCGCAAGCATGAGGAATACGTTCTCCGAAACCTTATATCAGTGCGCAAAGGCAGATCCCAGCATCTACATCGTAGTGGCGGATATCTCCCCGGCTGGGTCAATGGGGAAATTTCAAGCTGAATACCCTGAGCGCTTCATCAATGTCGGTGTTGCCGAGCAGGTGATGATCGGCATCTCAGCCGGCCTGGCCCTGAAGGGCTGCCAGCCTTTTGCCTACACCATCGCAACATTTGCGCTATACCGGCCGTTCGAAATGGTGCGTGACGATCTCGGCTACCAAAACTTGCCCGTTACCGTGGTTGGAATGGGCGCCGGAGTGATCTACTCGACGTTGGGTGGTACCCACCACACGCAGGAAGATATCGCTATCGCTGGGGCAATTCCAAATATGCAGATTCTCGCGCCGTGCGATCCGTTGGAGTGTATCGACGCGACGCGTCACTGCGCTACGCAAAAAAAGGGACCGATCTATCTTCGGATCGGTAAGGCCGGCGAGCCAAAGGTCACTGAGAACGCGGTGGAACCGTTCGTATTCGGCAAACTGCGCTATCTACGGCGCGGGACGGATGTCTGCATCCTCGCGTATGGCGTCATCATGAAGTTGGCGGTAGAGGTTGCCGACCATTTGCAAGCGGCCGGAAAATCGGTGTCGGTTGTGTCGTCGCACACTATGAAACCGCTCGATCGAACTGGGATCGAGCAGGCGCTGCGCACCCATAAGAAAGTGATCGTGATCGAGGAGCATGCACCGCAGGGCGGCTTGGCCCCGCAGACCAAGCAGATCGCCTGGGATATTCAAGCGAAGTGCACGCTGCATACGTTCACGCTAAAGGACGCGTTCATCCACAACTACGGCAGCCACGACGACTTGCTCGCCGCTCACGGACTATCTCTCGAACACATCTTGCAAACAGCGGCATGAGGAGCGCGCTTCCCGCTTCGGCGCGCGCAGGCACGGCGTTCTTGCCCTCGCGTCAAATCTCGCTCGCGCTTGCGGACATCCGCGACGGCACTCGGACATGGCGCACGTGGTACGTGCTCGGCGTGTCCGAAGTGCGGCAGAGATATCGTCGATCCATGCTCGGCCCATTCTGGGTAACTCTCAGCATGGGAATCCAAGCGCTGGTGATGGGCTTCTTACTGGCATTTTTGTTCAAGATCGACGTCAAGCGCTACTTGCCGTTTCTGTGCATCAGCCTGGTCACCTGGACGTTTTTGATGACCTCGATCATCGAAGGCGCGCAGTGCTTCA
>JBDTMS010000408.1:0-4555 GCA_039934195.1 Betaproteobacteria bacterium | reverse complement strand
ATTGACGCTCGCATTAATTCCGCTTATCGCGGAAGCCATAAACCTGGAAACAAAGTCCTTCTACGACGTGGTAGCGCACTACAAGTTCTTCCCCGAAGGGCGGCTGTACAACTTGAAGCTAAAACAGGTGTGTTGGGCTCAGCATGTCTTCTTCATCGACGGCGTCGTTTTGTACGCAATAGGTAGCGTGTTTTACAACGCGCCAGTCTTTTACAACGTGTCGGCACCGACAGTACTGAACTCTAGAAATACAGCATGGTTCTGGAGAATTCTGGCCCGTCTCTGCAAAATTCTGGCAAGTCCTATCGTGTTGTGTATCCTCATGAGCGTAGTGATAGTTGGAGTGGTGTATATAAGCTTTGCGTTCGTCTAAAAGACAACAAGAAGTATTTGCAGCCGACATGGCTTTCGCAACGGACGCTTGGAAGACGGGAGAGGATAAGGCAAGCGCACATACCGTACCGTACGCCCGTTTTATTTCCAACTTACCGTTCCCCAGGTAGCGGCCAGGCACATCAGGAGATCCCTACCCAGACCTCTCCGTTTGGCATCGGTCAGCCCTTAACGCGGATAATCGTGATGAACACCGATGACATTCTAGTCATCACGATCCGTTGGATGGTAACGGCGGACTACCCCAAGTGCAGGGACGGGTGAATTCATCGCCGGTCCTTGGCGATCTCATGCTCTGACGTCCGAGCGGATCGGTCACGTCGGTTTGCGTGCCTTGCCGTTAGCATGCAGAACAGCAGTCGCGCCTTTTTTAATCCCGTGGCCCAGTGCTTTGTTCCACAGTTAAAAGAACGGGACGAAACCGGTAGGCATCCACAGTTGCGGCCTGTGGCTATCCTACCGGCACGTTTTTCACCCAACAAACGCAGCCGGCACCGGATTGTCGCCGAGCGCCTGCCGCAACACCGCCCAATGCATTGCTTCATCGCCAAGAATGCTGCCCGCGGCTTTGGCGAGATCGCGATTGTCTAGAATTGGGATCGCACCGAGGTATGCCGATACCGCCCCTTGCTCCAATCCCGCTGCGAAGCGCAGCACGTCCGCCTGCGTTTTCAGTTGCGCTACCGGGAAATCATATTTCTGCTTTGCCGCAGTCGCTGTTGCGCCGAGCTGTTTGATCGTCGCGGCAAGAAGATCGGCGTGCGCCTTGTGATGTCCTTGAAACTGCACCGCCAGATCGAGCACCGGCTTTTGCAGCAAGCCGCTTTCCGCACCGACTTGATAGGCCGCGATCGCTTGTCGCTCGGCGGCCAGCGCGCTGTCGAGAATTTTAACGTCATTGGCTTGCGCATCGGCACCGCCGGTTTTCTTCAATTGCGCCGCCAGGCTGTCGCGGCCAGCGAGTAACGCAATCGCGGTGCCGGAAAGCAGCAGACCCGACTTGCCGATGAACGCGCGGCGGCCGGCGATGAACAATGGATCTTTGGCGAGTTGAACGAGTGACATGATGAAGCTCCTTTGCGGTTTTCAGGGTGAGCAAGGTCTACCGCTCGAATCGGGCGGGGCGTTCGCCGGTGCAGTGGTGCAAATGCGATCGGCGTTTGAAAGCTGTAACGAGAAGAGGAAGCGGGCTAACCCGGCGGGTCGTTGATACGGCGCAGGACGTTGGCGACGATGCGATCGCAGCGCGCGCCGTCGAAAGCAAACGCGCCTTCAACAGCAATATCGATGTCGCGCAAGATGGTTTCGCGCAGCAGGCTGCGAGCGCGGAAGAAGCGCGTACGCACGGTGGCTTCGGCAATGCCCAGGCATGCGGCGGTTTCTTCGACGCTCATCTCTTCGAGCGCACGCAGGATGAACACGGTGCGAAACGCGTCGGGCAGCCGATCGATCTTGGTTTCGAGCAACCTGCGCAGTTGCGCTCGAATCGCGGCGGCTTCAGGACGTTCGGTTTCGTTTCCGAGCGCCGATTCCGCATCGATGCGGCTTTCGATGTCCACTACGTTGTCGAGCGGCACGTTGGCGTCTTCCTTCTTGCGTTTGCGCAGTTTCTCGAGCGCCTGATTGATCACGATCCGCACTAACCACGTCGAGAGCTTCGCCTCGGAGCGGAAACTTCCGATCGCGCGATACGCCTGCAGGTAAGCCTCCTGCACGCAATCCTCGGCCTCGTGATCGTCGCGTAGAATTCCGCGCGCCGTGCGATACAGAAGCTGATTGTGGCGCCGCATGAGCACTTCGAAAGCATGCAGATCATGGCGAGCGATGCGACCGGTCAATTCGGTGTCGGACCAGTGTTCCGATAAAGCAGGTGCCGCCGGCAAGATCATCGTTGTTGCCTCCTTGCCCGATTGGATGAAGCCGGGCAGTCGAGCGTTCCCGTTTTTTTCGGTACCGCGCCTGCGCCGCGCAGCTTGCGTCTGCGTCGGTTAGCATACGGCAACGCGTTTGGCAGCCAGCAACCTCGCGTCAGCTTCGCATAAATACCTGGCAGATCGCCCTGAGTCATGTCCGTCAACAACTTAGACCACCCGCTGTCGATCGGCGATGTGCAGAACGAGATCCTTCGATTGCTCGAAAGGCGCGGCGCGGGAAGAACGATTTGCCCTTCGGAAGTCGCGCGCGCGATCGACGCGGACGGGTGGCGGGCGCACATGGCAGTGGTGCGCGAGGCTGCACGTGCGATGGTCGCGAGCGGCGCAATTGAAGTCACGCAGCGCGGACACGTTCTCGCAGCGGATGCGATATGGCATGGTGCGGTACGTCTGCGGATGCGCGGCTGAGCAGCGGGTCGGAACGCTTCGAATAACGACAAGGAGATCACGATGAAACGCACGCTTAGGTTCGGCCTGTATCTGACTTTCTTGCTTGGGGCGGCCGGTGTCGCCGGATTCGTGCATGCAGCCGGCACGAAAACGGTGGACCGCATGTACGTGCTGGAATGCGGCGAGCTCAAGATCAAAGATATCTCGGCGAACTGGTCACCCGGCGTCAATGTCGGCAAACCGATGGACTTCAGCGACAACTGTTATCTGATCCGCCATGGCGATCGGCTGATGCTGTGGGATTCGGGCATCTCTGATTCGGTCGCGGACAAGCCGGAAGGCGTCTCCGGTGCCGGCGGCCTGCTCACGCAGTTCATGCCGAAGACGCTGGCGTCACAACTGCAGGCGCTCAACATCGCGCCTACCGATGTGACGGACATCGCGTTCTCGCATTTCCATTCCGATCACGTCGGCAACGCGAATTTGTTTACCGCGGCGAAGCTCTACATTCAGCAGCCCGAGTACGACGTCGCGTTCGGACCTGACGCTGCGAAGTCCGGCTTCGCGCCTGCATTCTACGAAAAACTGAGAGCGAATCCGACGATAAAACTCACCGGCGACTACGATGTGTTCGGCGACGGCTCGGTGATGATCATCTCGACACCCGGTCACACGCCCGGTCATCAGTCGTTGCTGGTACACCTGCCGAAACGTGGCCCAGTGATATTGTCAGGCGATCTCGCGCACTTTCAGGAAAACTGGACCAACCGCCGCGTGCCGTTGCGCAATTTCAATAAAGAGCAGAGCGTACAATCGATGGAGCACGTCGCGAAATTGCTGGAAACCGAACACGGCGAGCTCTGGATCAACCACGACCAAAAGCAAAGCGCGCGCATCGCAAAAGCCCCATCCGCGATCGAGTAGCGCGCAATAGCCGTTGCATCTCCCTAGTCCCCAGCCCCTAGCTCCTGCTGAGATGAAGGCTGCTGCCGAAATCGAGAGTGAAGAGTGGCGCATCGCCGTCGGCAGCGACGAGACGATTGCCCGGTTCGAACCGGCGTTGACAACGCCGACCGGCAGCGTGTTCGTTTTCGCACACGGCGCCGGCGGCCAAATGGACGATCGCGGCCTGCTGGCATTGGCGCAGCAATTTCGCATGCGCGGGATACATGTCGTCCGCTTCAATTTTGTGTACCGAATGAAAGGCGGCAGCGCGCCGGACGCAATGCCCAAGCTGAAGGATTGCACTGCCGCGGTGGTGGCACGGGTGCGCGAAGAGTTGCAGCCCGCCACACTGATCATCGGCGGTCGTTCGATGGGCGGGCGCGCGGCCTCGATGCTGGCCGCAGAGGGATTCGCCTGCGACGGCGTTCTACTGCTTGCTTATCCGCTGCATCCTGCCGGCAAACCCGAGAAGCTGCGCGACACGCATCTCGCCCAGATCGAGGTACCCGTGCTTTGCATAAACGGCACGCGCGATGCGCTGTGCACGCACAGCTTGATGCAAAACATGGTCAGCAGATTGCGCGACAACTGGACGATGCATTGGCTGCAAGGCGCCGATCATAGCTTTCGCGTGACGAAAGCGTCGGGCCGATCGGATAGCGACGTGTTGAACGAAGTCAGCGGTGCAACGAGCATCTGGGAAACTGCGCTTCGAAAGCGAAGTGTGCAGCCTGACGGTTCGTGACGCGGAGCAAGCTCTGCAGAAGACTTGTTCGGAGCTTCCTAGCGTCCGGTCCCAGTAGTGCGCGGGATCTCTGCCGGTCTGAAACGCGGAGCTGTAGGCCGGTGGTGGCACATCACGAATGAGGAAAACTGCGAAATCGGTGCCGGGC
>JBDTMS010000407.1:0-4561 GCA_039934195.1 Betaproteobacteria bacterium | reverse complement strand
ACTCGATGCCGTTGTGGACCATCTTGACGAAATGACCGGCGCCATTCGGGCCGCAATGGAGATAACCGCGCTCGGAAGTGCCGCCCGCCTTGTCGCGTCCCGCTGTCCGCGGAATATCGCCGATGCCGGGTGCAAGAGTCGCGAAGATCGGATCGAGACGCGCGACGACCGGTGCCTCACCGCCGATCATCATGCAGTAGCCGCGCTCGAGCCCCCATACGCCGCCGCTGGTACCGACATCGACGTAATGAATGCCTTTCGCGGAAAGCTCTTTTGCGCGCCGGATGTCGTCGACGTAATGCGAGTTGCCGCCGTCGATGAGAATGTCGTCGCGCTCGAGCAAAGGCAGCAAGTCGGCGATGCTCTGGTCGACGACTGCCGCCGGAACCATGAGCCATATCGCGCGCGGCTTCGCAAGCTTTCGCACGAAGTCTTGCAGCGACGCTCCGCCGACTGCTTTCTCTTTCACGAGATCCGCCACTGCTTTGGGCGATCGATCGAACACCACGCCCTCATGTCCAGCCTTGATCAGGCGCCGCACCATGTTGGCACCCATTCTGCCCAGACCCACCATGCCGATTTGCATACACGCTCCTCTATGACTTCGCTTGTTTCAGTTGCCGATAACGCTGGATCAACGCATTGGTCGAGCTGTCGTGTGCGAGCGCGGGTGCCTGCGTATCGGTGAGCTCCGGGATGATGCGCTGGGCGAGCACTTTGCCGAGCTCGACGCCCCACTGGTCGAACGAATCGATGTTCCAGATCGCGCCTTGGGTGAATACGCTGTGCTCGTAGAGGGCGACGAGTCGGCCGAGCGCGGCGGGTGTCAGCCGTTCCAGCAGCAGCGTATTGGACGGCCGGTTGCCTTCGAACACGCGATGCGGCACCAGCCAGTCCGGCGAGCCTTCCGCCTTCACTTCTGCGGCCGTCTTGCCGAACGCCAGCGCTTCGCCTTGTGCAAATACATTCGCGAGCAAGATGTCGTGATGCTGGCCGAGCGGGTTCAACGTCCGGCCGAAGGCGATGAAGTCGCACGGGATCAGCCGTGTGCCCTGATGAATGAGCTGATAGAAAGAATGTTGGCCATTGGTACCGGGCTCGCCCCAGTAAACCGGGCTGGTGTCGTAGGTGACGCGATCGCCGTCGAGCGTTACGTGCTTGCCGTTACTTTCCATGGTGAGCTGCTGCAGATACGCTGGAAACCGCTTCAGGTATTGCTCGTAGGGCAATACCGCGACCGTTTGCGCGGCGAAAAAATCGCTGTACCACACCGCGAGTAGCGCCATCAGCACCGGCAAGTTGCGCTCGAACGGCGTGCTGCGAAAGTGCTCGTCCATCTCGTGGAAGCCGGCGAGCATCTCGCGGAAATGAGCCGGGCCGATCGCGAGCATGGTCGACAACCCGATCGCGGAGTCCATCGAGTAGCGGCCGCCGACCCAGTCCCAGAATCCGAACATGTTGGCGGTGTCGATACCGAATGCCGATACCTGTTGAGCGTTGGTCGACACTGCGACGAAATGCTTTGCCACCGATTTTTCATCGCCGCCGAGACCTTTGACCGACCACGCGCGCGCGGTGCGTGCATTGGTCATCGTCTCCAGGGTCGTGAACGTTTTCGACGAAACGATGAATAACGTTTCGGCGGGATCGAGGTCGTGCGTCGCTTCTGCGAAGTCGGTGCCATCGACATTGGACACGAAGCGCGCCGTGATAGCACGCTCGCTGTATGCCTTCAGCGCTTCGTACGCCATCACCGGGCCGAGGTCCGAACCGCCGATGCCGATGTTGACGACGTTGCGGATCGGTTTGCCGGTGTGGCCCTTCCACCCGCCGCTGCGCACGCGATCGCAGAAGTCCGCCATCTTGTCGAGGACAGCGTGGACTTGCGGCACGACGTTCTCGCCGTCCACGACTATCGATGCGCCGCGCGGCGCGCGCAGCGCAGTATGCAAAACCGCGCGCTGCTCGGATGCGTTGATCTTGTCGCCGCGAAACATGGCGTCGATCCGCGCGCGCAGACCGGTTTCCTCCGCAAGTTGCAGCAGCAACTTGATGGTCTCATCGTTCACGCGATTCTTCGAATAGTCGAGGTAGATGCCTACAGCCTCTACACTCAGGCGCTCGCCGCGTTTCGGATCTTCCGCAAACAGCGAGCGCAGATGCAGCCCGCGAATCTTTTCGTAGTGCGCAGCGAGCGCCCTCCACGCTGGCCGCTGCACGAGCGATGTCTTCGATGTCATGACGCCTCCTAGCCTGCTTTCTCGAGCACGGTGCTTTTCGACGCGATCACCGCCAGCAGCTCGTTCCAGGACTTGACGAACGCGGCCGCGCCTTCCTGTTGCAGCTTGGCCGCGAGCGCATCGATGTCGACGCCTGCGCGAGCGAACTGCGCCAGAACCGCTTCGCAATCGCCACCGTCGGCGGGCAAAGTCGCACCCACTTCGCCATGATCGGCAAATCCTTTCAACGTGGCTTCCGGGATGGTGTTGATCGTGAGCGGCGCGGCGAGCGCCTTGACGTAGAGAATGTCGGGCGCCTTCGGATCTTTGGTGCCGGTGCTCGCCATCAGCAGCCGCTGCGGTCGTGCGCCGAAGTTGCAGATGCGGTGGTAACGGGGCGATGCAATCAGGTCGTAATAGGCTTTATAACTGCGCTGAGCGACCGCGATACCAAGCCGGTTGACCAGGTCCGCCGGCACCTTGTCCGCGATGGCGACGTCCCAGCGGCTGACGAATAGCGATGCCACAGATGCGACGTCCGGCGTTAGTCCCGCCGCGATGCGCCGCTCGATGCCGCGCAGATACGCGTCCGCCGAAGCCAGGTATTGCTCGCGCGAAAACAGCAAGGTCACATTGATGGGAACGCCAGCGAAGATTGCTTCCTCGATCGCGGGCAGTCCTTCCTTCGTGCCGGGAATCTTGATAAAAAGATTGGGCCGTCCGGCGCGCGTGTGCAGCTCTTTCGCTGTCGCGATCGTGGCCTTGGTATCGAACGCGAGCAACGGCGAGACTTCTAATGACACCCAGCCATCGACGCCGCAGGTGCGATCGAAGGTCGGCCGGAACAAGTCGGCTGCCCGCAGCAAATCCTCGAGCGCCAGGTCGAAGAACAGCTTCTCGTCCGCCTTGCCCTCTTTTAGCTTGCTGCGAATGGAAGCGTCGTAGGCGGTGCTGCTCTTGATCGCCTGATTAAAAATGCTCGGGTTCGACGTCAACCCGGTGACCGACAGATCGTCGATATAGCGCTTGAGCGTACCGCTGGTCAGCAGCTCGCGCGTGATGTTGTCGAGCCAGAGGCTCTGACCCAGGTCATGCAGCTTTCGTGTCGCTTTCATCGTGTCACCTCGCAACAGATACTATCGATCGGGACTGCCGGTGTTTCACTATTATTCGTGTCTGTGTCATTCGTGTCCGTGTCGGACCATGACGGTTCCCTGCTCACGCCGTTAGACTCTGCGCGAGCACTTGCGCTGTGGCAATGCTTTCAGTAAATACCGGATCGCGCTCGCGATCGGAAAGCTGCCGCCCGACGAGCTCCGCCAGTGATTGCGGCTGTACGCTGATCGTCAGCGGCGCAGTCTCAATGCCTTCGGTCGTCGCCTCGAGCCGCGTGGTATCGACCGGTCGAAACACCAGGCTCGCCACTCGTGTATCGACACGGTACCGCACTCGGACTTCACGCACTTCGGAAGGGCCTTCGGATAGCCGTTTGATGCGCACGACGACGGGCCCGTGCGGCGCATCGAACATCCAGCGAATCTCGACCCCCGGCTCGACCCCGCCCGCTCGCACCTTCCAGCTGAGGCGGCGCGTCAGCCAGCTTGCGAGCTCCCACGCCTGCACCACCGCGTGCGGTCCGTGTTCCAGCACCAGCTCGGTCGCCGTGGCGCTCGCATCTCCGGCAATCGTTGGATTCAGTGTTTGTGCGAGCAGCCGGCGCCAAAATTTCAGACGGCGCCAGTTGAGATCCGACGCGACTCGCCAACGGCCGCCGGGCAGCGGCTTGGCAAAGCGTTCGTACCAATGCGCGGTGGCCGCTACCGCGCGGGTGGGTTCGAGCCAGCCTCGGCTATCGTAGACGATCTGCTGCGCGCTCTCGGCGAGGTCGAATAGCAGCGCACCCGCAAACGCCGGCGGCTGGTTCGACGCCCACCATACGTTGATCGGCAGATCGCCGACCAGCAATGCGCGAACGGCAAACGGCAACCTTCCTACCGTCGCGCCAGCCGCATGCAGCACGATCATCTCGGAGCAGCTATCTACCGTGTGGCCGTTTTGCCGCGGCCGCACTAGCGCAGCCGCAGTGACCGGCGCCTCATCGGGGCCGGCCTCTCCCAACAGCAGCAGCACGCGCGCGGGGTGGATCGATACCACGCTCGGCACCTCGGCTAAGATACGCTCCGCTTGCTCGCGCTGATCGCAAAAGATCACCAGGTTCGACATGCGCGCAAACTGGACTGGACTCTCGCCCGTTCCCCGCAAAGGCTGCATCTGGCGCGCGAGCTCGGCTTCGACCTCGCGCAGTGGGATCGAGACGCTGCCGCTCGGCGCGAACGCAGCCG
>JBDTMS010000406.1:0-4573 GCA_039934195.1 Betaproteobacteria bacterium | reverse complement strand
AAAGCCAGAGGGAAAAACGCAGAATGAACGCTCATCGCTCTTCTTCACGTCGGACCGTCCGCGCGATCACAACCGCCTTTGCATTGCTCTTGGGCGTCGCCCTGGTAGTGCAGGACGCCGACGCCCGCCGTTTTGGCGGAAGCCGCAGCTTCGGCCGACAGTCGCCTAATGTAACGCAGCAGCAGTCGCAGCCGCCGGCCCGTTCTCCAGCCGCTCAGCAGGCGCCGACGCCGCAGCAGGCCGGTCAACCGAATGCGGTTCAGCCGCCGCGTAATCGCTGGCTCGGCCCGATCGCCGGCCTTGCAGCCGGGCTGGGTATCGCTGCTTTGTTGTCGCACTTCGGCATGGCCGGCGCGTTCGGCGAGATGCTCAGCAGTATGTTGATGATCGGTCTGCTGGTATTCGCCGGTATTTTCATTTGGCGCATGCTGCGATCGAAACGTGACGCCCCGGCCGCAAACAGCCGCATGGAGCCGGCATACGGCGCAGCCAACGCTTATCGTCCGGAAACGCCGATCCGGTCGGACAGTTTCGCCGCGCTGGATCGACTGCAACCAGGCGCGCTGCAACCAAACGCGTATCCGGGCGCACAAACCGGTAACCCAGCTAACTCGGCGCCATGGGGCGTGCCGGATGACTTCGACGTCCCTGCATTCCTGCGCAGCGCCAAGGTTTACTACAACCGGTTGCAGGCGGCGTGGGACGCTAAGAATCTCGCCGACATCCGCGAATTCACCACACCGGAAGTCTACGGCGAGATCAAAACACAGATCGACGAAGAGCCGGGGGTTACAAATCGAACGGAAGTCTTCGACCTCGATGCACAGATGCTCGGAATCGAACCGTCTGCGACCGATTATCTTGCGAGCGTCCGATTCAGCGGAAAGATCAAGGAAGACGAACATGGCACGCCACAGCCATTCGTTGAAGTCTGGAACCTGGTCAAACCGAAAGAGGGACGCGGCGGTTGGCTGCTGGCCGGCGTGCAGCAAGTTGCCTGAGTCCGGCTAGGCGGAGCGCTTAGCGCTGCCGAAACGCAAAGGCCTGCGGATTTTCGCAGGCCTTTTTTTGCAGCGTAGTTACAGCCGCGAGCGCCAGAAACCGAAGCGCGCGAGACTGGTCGAATAAGTAGCGTCGTCGAGTTCTTCAACGTAGCAGGGGGGTCTTTTCCTATGCGTGGCTTGTTTCATCGTTTTCTCACCGCAGCGCGCTCGAAGCGTAGTCTGATATTGGCGTCGGTCGCCGGCGTTTTGTTACTGAGCGCGTGCGCAAGTGTCCCCCATAAGCCGCCAGTCACCGTCGAGCAGATAGTTCAGATGAGTCACGACGGCGTCGCGCCGTCTGCAATCGTCGAACAGCTACGTGAGTCGGGCACCGTCTACCGGCTTTCCGCCTCCGAGTTTGCGCGGTTGAGCACGCAAGGCGTCTCGAACGAGGTTCTCGACTACATGCAGAGCACCTACCTCGACGATGCGCGGCGCGATGGCTATCGCTACGCCGGGCCATATGCGTATGGGTACTACAGTTATGGTTGGGTTCCGGGATACGGTTATTGGGGACCGCCGTCGCCGGTCTTCATCCCATACCGACCAAGGTTCGGGCATGGCGGCCCTGGTTTCGCTCACCGAGCGCATCGCTGATTGCGTGTCATCGCTACAACGTCGAGGTAGTTGTTGGACATCTGGCCGGTTCGAGGCCGCCGACTAAGCTGCTGTTTTGCCTTCATCAGCGTTCGATATGACATCGGCACGAATATCGCAGCGTCGAATCGGCATCCGCAATCTCGAATCTACATCAATGTCTGAATTGCAATCGAACAGCTTGTTTCAAGTCGGCGGCAACTGCTGCGGCGTAGCGCATGCCGAACGGGTTGCAATGTTGGTCGACGGCGAGACGTACTTTGACACCTTCATTCAAGCGGCCGAGCGAGCACAATGCTCGATCCTAATTCTCGCCTGGGACTTCGACAGCCGCACCGTACTGCGCTTCGACGCGAACGGTGAGCCGAGCGCGATTCTGGGCGACTTTCTCAATGCGCTCGCGCAGCGAAACCGCCGATTGCACATTCACATATTGGATTGGGACTATCCGATGGTGTTCGGGGCCGATCGCGAGTTCTCGCCACTGTATGGCCTATCCTGGAAGCCGCATCGGCGCGTGCATTTCCGCTACGACAACACGCATCCGGTAGTCGGCTCGCACCATCAGAAGATCGTCGTCATCGACGACAAGCTGGCGTTCGTCGGCGGGCTCGATTTGACGTGCAAGCGGTGGGATACACGCGAGCATCTACCGAACGATCCGCGGCGGATGGCAGGCGGAAAACCGTATCCGCCGTTCCACGACGTGATGATTGCGCTGGACGGCGAGGCAGGGCGTGCCATCGCCGCGATCGCGCGCAAGCGTTGGGAAAAGGCAACGGACGAAGTGCTCGAGGCAGTGCAAGTGATCAGCGATCCTTGGCCCGATGCGCTCAAGAGCGACATCGAGAATGTTCAGGTCGGTATCGCGTGTACCTCGCCTGCGGCGGAGGGTGGCGACGAAATGCGCGACGTCGAGCAACTGTATCTCGACATGATCGCGCGCGCGAAAGACTACATCTACATCGAAAATCAATACTTCACCGCACAGAAGATCGGCGACGCGCTGTCGCGTCGCCTCGCTGAGCAGGACTGTCCTGAAATCGTAATCATTACTCGCCTGCTTAGTCATGGCTGGCTGGAAGAGATGACGATGCATGTGCTGCGCACGAGGCTCATCGCGCGCTTGCGTGCGCTCGACGTCAATCAGCGCTTTCACGTGTACTACCCGCACGTCGATGGTCTCGCTGAAGGCACCTGCGTCGATGTGCATGCGAAGATGATGATCGTCGACGACGAATGGCTGCGCGTCGGCTCGGCAAATCTTAGCAACCGCTCGATGGGCCTGGATACCGAATGCGACGTCACGGTCGAAGCGGGGCGCAGGGATAACGTGACCGCGGTAATCCGGAGATTCCGCGATGATGCTATCGCCGAGCATCATGGTGTCTCCGCTGATGTTTTCGCTGCAGCGCTGCAACGCACAGGAGCGATCCACGGCGCGATCGCTTCGCTAGGGTCGCCGCAGCGGCAATTGCGTCCGTTAACCGAGATGGAGCAATGGTCGGATGCGTTGATCGACACGGTGTCGCTCGCAGATCCGGAGCGTCCTGTTTCGATGAACCTGCTCGTCGAACAGTTTGCGCCCGATGTCGAACTGCATCAGGCAAAGCCGGTGTGGAAAAAAATCGCAGCCTTCGTGTTAGCTTTGATTGCGCTGACCTTGGCATGGCGGTTCACGCCCCTCGCCGGCATGATCACAGCCGATAAAGTGACCGCTTGGGCTGAGCACTTCGCGGGTTACTGGTGGGCGCCTGTGCTGATCGTCTTAGCTTACACGCCCGCAAGTCTGATCATGTTCCCTCGGCCGTTGATCACGCTCGGCGCCGTCGTCGCGTTCGGCGCGTGGCAAGGATTCGTTTACGCGATCGTGGGCATCCTGTTATCGGCGGGACTACACTATTTGGCAGGAACGCTGTTTCCGCGCGATATGGTTAGACGCATCGCCGGCAAACGTCTGAACCGGATGACGCACGCGCTGCGCAAGAATGGATTGCTGGCGGTGACTGCATTGCGTCTGGTGCCGATTGCGCCGTTCGCCGTCGAAGGGATCGTTGCAGGCGCCATTCGTATCAAGCTGTGGCACTTTCTGCTCGGCACATTCATCGCGATGCTGCCAGGCGTTTTGACTGCCACCATTTTCGCTGGCCAACTAGAAGCGGCACTGCGCGACGCTTCGAGGATCAACTACTGGCTGGTGGCGGGCGTGGCAGCGTTCTTCGTCGTGGCGATGTTCCTGGTACGCCGGTGGTTCAAGAAACTGGAGGCGCAAGAGACGACGGCTGAAGCCGTGTCGGCGCACGGCGGGTGATGCCGGGTTGCGGACGTGCCGAATCCGTCTGCGGCAATCTAGCTTTCGATACGACGACGCCGACAGACAAGTGTGCTGTCGGCGTCGTCAATTCGATCAAGTTCAGCGGTTCACTGGCCCGCGTGTGCGTTACTCGGAAGCTAAACGCGACCTAACTTCCGCTTCAGCTTCTAACCAATCTTCCAGCTCGAAACCGCCGTCGAATCCGCGCCGCTCGGCGCGGTAGTAAGCCGCCTCGGCGATCATATCGCGCAGCTCTTCTGTCGCAAGTGCGCTATCTGCAGAATCGAGCGGCTCGTCGTCCTCCAGCGAATCCTGGGCTTCGTCGTTTATAAACGCATCGCTGCCTTCACGTTGCGTACCGCGTGCGGTTTGCGTCGATGTAGCCATGCCACCTCCACTCGTGTGCTCGGGGTTAAGACCGAGCGAGCTTAGTGACCTGTGGTTGGCAGGTCTGTCGGACAAGCGCCGATTTGCCTGTCGGACGTCGCTGTAAAACGCCACTCCCGATCGGGCGTCGCTGTATAACGCCACGTTTGTTCTTTGTTAAAGCTTTTTAGAACAGTTATGGGCATCGCGAATCCCTTCCCATAGAATCTGCACGTCGATCGCCCACACCCAT
>JBDTMS010000405.1:0-4592 GCA_039934195.1 Betaproteobacteria bacterium | reverse complement strand
AAGCTGTGCCAGCGATCGAGGTCCACCGGCGCGGTCGTCAACATGCCTTCGACACGCCGCTGCGCGCGATCGGCGAGCTCGGCGATGTCGTGCGCTTCGGGTAGATTTTTCCAATAGCGCTTCGGCATCTCGCGCTGCATGGTGCGCTGTTTGAGGCGCGCCGGATTGAAGATGCTGCCGTAGTAAGCGCGCCACAAAGTCTCTTTCTCATCGCTCGCCGGGAGCGCGATCGCAGCGACATCGTCGAGAAACCAGAGCCGCGTGAGATCCCACTGCGCCGCGCCCTCCGGGGTGACGATGGTCCAGTGCATCGAGGCGAATCGATCGACGAAGAACGGCGCGGCCCGCTGCAAAATGTGATGCTCGGGCTCGAACCACGCCACGTAGCGCGATTCCCCGGCCGCGTCGGCAACTTCGCGAAAGCGCACGAACGCTTTCATCTTGTGGCAATCGCGGTTCACCGCTTTCAACATCATGGAAAGCTCGCGCACATCGTCGTCAGCGGCGATTTCGAGTAGGCGCCGCTCGCCATGATTGAGCCGCCAGACCAGGCGATACATCAACCCCCAGCGTTGCCCGTCCCTGTGACACGCGCACGCTTCGAGCAACTGCAATGCATCGCGCGGAATCGAGATCGAACGAGAACCCGACGTGGGCTGAATGTCCGGCTCGGGCGCCATCGACAGCGCCAGATGCAGAACCGCGCTGCGCGGGTCTATCCAGGTGACGCGTTCCGGCGCGATGTTGCGGTTGAGCAGGCTGCGAGCGGCCGATCGCCAAGATGAAAAATCCGATACGCTGACGTGCTGCACGGCTAGCCTAGGGATTTCCTCAACGACGCGGAACGATGACCCATTGACCTTCGCGCGTGCGGGTCAGAACAACGCCAGTTGCGTGTTTTTACTGCGCAGTTGCGCCCGCAGTTGCAACGCATCGAGATCGTGCGCGGGACGATAGTCAGCAGTCGTCACGAATGGCGCCGCTTTTTGCACATCGCAGCGTAACTTCGCGAGATCGTCGTAGCGCACGCGGCGATGCCTTCGCATAGCCAAAATCCGCTTGACGTTGCGCACGCTCAAACCGGGCACGCGCAGCAGCGTTTCGCGCTCGGCGACATTTAAATCCACGGGGAAATGCTGGCGATTGGCCAGCGCCCAGATCAGCTTCGGATCCATCTCCAGATCGAGCCGGCCGTCGCCTCTATCGGGAAGCAGCTCTTTCGCCGAGAAGCCATAGAAACGCAACAGCCAGTCGGCTTGATAGAGGCGGTGCTCGCGCACCAGCGGCGGCGCGGCCAGCGGCAGATGCGCCGAGGGCTTGGGGATCGGACTGAACGCAGAGTAATAGACACGCCGCAGCCGATAAGCGCTGTACATCGTTTCGGACAAATTCAAGATCGTGCGATCGGTCGACGCATCGGCGCCGACGATGAGTTGCGTACTCTGACCGGCAGGCGCGAACGCCGGCGCTTTGCGTTCGCGCTTGGTTTCATCGAGCTTCGCGCGAATGTTACCCATGGTCACTTTGATCGTGCTCATGCGCTTTTCCGGCGCGAGCGCGATTAGCGATTTCTCGCTGGGCAACTCGACGTTGACGCTGAGACGATCGGCGAAGCGACCGGCCTGCACGATGAGCGCCTGATCCGCTTCGGCGATCGTCTTCAAATGAATATAGCCGCGAAAGTCATGGTCTTCGCGCAGTGAGCGCGCAACCTCGATCAACTGCTCCATCGTGTAATCGGCGGAGCGCACAATGCCCGAGCTCAGGAACAAACCTTCGATGTAATTGCGCCGATAGAAATCGAGCGTGAGCTGAACCACCTCGGCAGCGCTGAAGCGGGCGCGTTGCACGTCGCTCGAGCGGCGGTTGATGCAATAGCGGCAGTCGTACAGACAAAAATTAGTCAGCAGGATTTTCAGCAGCGATACGCAGCGCCCATCCGGCGTATAGCTGTGGCAGATACCCATGCCGTTGGTCGATCCGATGCCGCCTTTCGCAGTCGATTTGCGCGTGGCACCGCCACTGCTGGCGCACGACGCGTCGTACTTGGCGGCGTCGGCGAGGACTTTTAATTTGGCGAGAACATCCATGCGCGATACTGTTTATATTACCAGTATAGCAAAACGCAGCGGGTGAGTGCCGTTGTCGCCCGCCGTGCCCGGGAACAAAGTGCTTCATCCGCGCTCTAACGTAGGCGATGCGCGTAAGAATGAGCAAGCGGCGCGGCAAACGCGCGCAGGGGCGCGCGCGCCCTGCGCGAAAAATTCAGAGCGCCGAGAAAAAGAATCGAAGCCCAGTAAAGACAGAGACCCAGGAAAAAATTCGATACTTTGGTCAGCGGTCAGTAGGTTGCTTGGAACGATTGAAATTCCGGTGTAGAAGTTCCGGTGCGCCGGTGTAGAACTTCCGGAATACGGAATTAGGTGTAGAACTTCCGGAATACGGAATATGTAACCGGCCGTCACCGCCACAGCAGCAGTTGATGCCTCGTGCGGGACTCTGTAGATGCTCGCGGCGCAGCAGTGTGCGATAATGACCCCTACACCGCGACTTGCCCCGTGGCAATGGATGTATTCGTTGCGTCGGACCCTAAGGCAAGTGGAGCACCGCGGCGTTCCTGCCAATCGACATCAAGATCGCCAATCCGTTTTCTGTGACCGCGCCCGAGTTATTGCATGGGCGGTTATTGCATGCGTGTTGTTTACTTCGCGTAGCGTAAGTCTTACCGGCCCGTTGTAAAACGGCACTGCCAAAGCGGTCGTTTGCGCGGATTTACGCGCTCTATAGAAGGCCGCGTTTCCTCTATACATCGCGCGAGATGATGCGATGCAATTGCGGGCACGGAAGCTGCCATGTAATTGCGGTCGCTGTTCAGTGACAGCGAGGTGTGCAGGATGGATCTGCGTTCGGTGTAAGTCGCACATTTCGAAACCGATGGTTCAACTCGAGAGAATTATGATCAGCAAGCTCGCCATGAATTCAGTCGACCAAACTATTCTGGAAAGTGGCTCCCGAGGGTTGGTGCTTTTTTGGTTGCTCAGTTTTCCCACCGCGCTAGCCGCGATGCTGTACCTCTTCGATCGTCTGTAGCCCCGAGCGCGACGCCCGCTTCGCGCGATGCCTTCGCAAGACTCTTGAGTTCGGTTACATTTGCGCCTTGCTCGCACGGGCAAAGGCGCCCGCGAGCGCGAATCACTCGAATCGCGTAAATTTGCGGCGGGCGACTAGCTCGGGTGGAGCAAAAGCGCACGATAAGCGTGCGGCCGATGCTCCGCCGAAGTGCAGGCGCCGGTGCCGCGTTACTGGCATCCGTATGAAGTGAGCGGAGCAACTGACCGACTTCGCCTTTAGAAGTTGTATTTCCGGCCGATGGGAAGTTGTATTCCGGCAAACCGGGAAGTTGTAGTTCCGGCTAACTGAGAAGTCATTTTTCCAGCAACCGGGGAAGTCGTATTTCCGGCAAATGGGCGTGGACGGGTATGAGCCTGGGCCGCCCTCACAAGCGCCGCCACGGAACAACACCGCATAGCGCAGTGTGCTCGAACAATATCAAATAACACCACGCCGATGAGCGATGTTCCGTCATCGGCGGCGCAATGCCGCGCCTTCAGAAACAATGCGCCCCGGGCCGGCAAAACTTCATCTCAATCGCGCGAGTGGGGAGAGTCAGATGGTCGTCATCTCCAGCGCTAGACGCGCCTTCCTGAGTGCCGTATCCGCGGTCACCTGGCCGCGCCGGGCCACCGAATCCGATGAGCCCATTCGTAGCGAGTTGTTCAGTGCCGACCGCCTCGAGCAGCACGCGGAGAGCCTGGCGGCTGCGCAACCGGTTGCCGAAGCCGGATGGGCCTACTACGACCTCGCAGGGCGCGCGCGCGCCAACGGCGAGGTCGTGCTCGAATGCTATAACGCGATCGCCAGCGCAACGCGTGACAAGCGCGCGATCACGCCTGCGGCAGAGTGGCTGGTGGACAATTTCCACGTCATCGACGAGCAGCTGGCGAGCATTGCACGCGAATGCACACCGCGATTTTCGCGATCGCTTCCCGTACTTACCGATGGACCTTTGCGCGGCCGTCCGCAAGTCTATGGCATGGTGTGGAGCTTCGTAGCGCACACCGACAGCCGCTTCGATGCGGAGCTACTGCGCCGATTCACCGAAGCCTACCAGCGCGTGCGTCCGCTGACGATTCGCGAGCTGTGGGCAATTCCGAGCATTTTGCGCTGCGTGCTGATCGAGAATCTGCGCCGACTCGGCGTGCGTATCGTCAACGCGCAGATGGGACGGCGAGAAGCCGACATCCTGGCGGACGATCTGCAGGCGCGCGCCACGCTGGAGCCGCTCAGTCTCGACGATACCTTGCGCTCGATTGCCGATCGGCCGTTGCCGCGCGGCTTCGTCGTGCAGCTGGTGCAGCGCCTGCGCTATCAACATACCAATCTCGCGCCGATTCTCGTGCAGCTGAACAAACGGCTCGCCAACGAGGGAATGACCTGGGAACGGTTGATCCAGATCGAGCACGCTAGCCAGACCTCGGCCAACATGACGGTGCGCAATCTGGTCACCAGCATGCGCAGCATGACGGCGTTCG
>JBDTMS010000404.1:0-4593 GCA_039934195.1 Betaproteobacteria bacterium | reverse complement strand
ACCGCCACGGCCCGAGGCTTCATCTGAGGCCTCATCCAATAAAACCGGTCTCCTCCAATCAACCGGCCTCATCTTAATAAAACGCACTCGAATACAGTCGCAGGTCGAGCCAATACCATGCGTCGGCGCGGCATCCGCCTAGCAGATCTGCGCCGCTGCGTCCCTGGGCCAAAAGTAATAGATGATTTTCACATGATTTGACGCCGATGTTGCAGTCATCGAGCATTCAGCGCTGCATTTGTCACCTTTAGACGAATGGCTACTAACATTTTGACAAACGCATATTCGCATAGCTAGGATGCGGGCGTTCGGTAAGACACATAAGAACATTCGCGAGTTGACCGCGACTGAACCGTTGTCTTCCCGGCCGCGCAGAAGCATCCGGAGAGATGAGCGCTTATCGGAAAATAGTCCGCTAACAGACGCGTCTCGATGGAGCCCAGATCATGCCGCAGCGTGCCGCCCTCGCATCCAAACGGCGCTGCGTACAGCAGCTTTTACTAATTTGTTGCCAGGCCGTTCTCATCGCGCTTTGGCTGCCGCCCGCGCAGTCTGCGCCGCGGAAAAACGAGAAGCAGCCGGAGCTCAATTACCACCAGCGGGTGGTCGATCCCGGCGATAACAAACACCACAAGAAGGCTTTAGGCATTCTGCTCGACGAAGTGGGCTCATTTGCCGCGGCTGGACCCTGCAATCGGATCGCGTGCGAAAACGCGCTTGCAGGAAATCCGCCTAGCGAATGGAGACTGCTGGAACCGGGAGATGCCGCCATACAGGGCTTCGCGACCGATCAGAGCGTCAATGTCGGCGGGACCATCCGCTTCAAGATCAGAGCCAACACCCCCTATCACATCGATATCTACCGCGTCGGCTGGTATCAAGGCAACGGCGCGCGCAGGGTCGCGCAGCTCGGCACGATCCCCGCGCAAACCCAGTCCGCATGTCGCGTCGACACAACTAACACCACCGGCCTCATCGATTGCGGCAACTGGCTCGAGTCCGCATCGTGGGCGGTGCCGGCGAGCGCGACCTCGGGCGCATATTTCGCGCGCCTGGTGCGCAATAGCAACAACGCCGGCGCGGGCTACATGCATTTCATCGTGCGCGACGACGCGAGTACTGCGGATATCGTCTATCAGACCTCCGACACGCAGCGCGCGGCCTACAACAACTTCGGCGGCAACAGCCTCTACTCGTGCACGATAAATTGCCCGCCCGGCAATCCGCAGCTGTACAAGGCCGCCTACAAGGTCAGCTTCAACCGACCCAACATCGCCGTGAACCTCGGCATGCAGTACTCGTTTTTCGGCGCCGAATTCGAGCTGGTGGAATTTCTCGAAGCCAACGGTTACGACGTCAGTTACGTCTCTGCAGTCGACGTCGATCGCAGCGGCGCGCTGATCAAGAACCATAAGCTGTTTATCTCTTCGGGCCACGACGAGTATTGGTCGCGCCGGCAACGCGACAACGTCGAGTCGGCACGCGATGTCGGGGTGAACCTCGCTTTCTTCAGCGGTAACGAAGTGTTCTGGAAAACGCGCTACGAGGCCAGCCTCGATGGCACCACCGCGAACCGAACGCTGGTGAGCTACAAGGACACGCATTTCGACGCGCACGTCGACCCGCTCGCGTGGACCGGTTTGTGGCGCGATGGGCGCTTCGTTTCCGCCCCCGATGGCGGGCGCCCGGAGAACGCCATGACGGGGACGATCTACACGGTGGATCCGGTCGCGAACTTCCAGATCGAGGTTCCCGCGGCTGACGGCAAGATGCGCTTCTGGCGCAACACTGCGGTTGCAACGCAAGCTGCAGGGCAAATCGTCAAGCTAGCACCCAACTCTCTGGGCTACGAATGGGATGAAGACCTGGACAACGGCTCTCGCCCGAGCGGTATCGTGCGGATGTCGTCCACCACCAAGACGGTGCCGAATCACTTGGTGGATCCGGACGTCGGCAATCATTACGACGCCGGCGTTGCAACTCATCATCTGACCTTGCACCGAGCAGCGACGTCGCCCACCGGTGTTCCGAAAGCACTGATTTTCGGCGCCGGCACTGTGCAGTGGGCATGGGGTTTGGAAGGCAGCCCGGATGGATCGGCCGGCGTCGATGTCAATATGCAGCAGGCAACGATCAATCTATTTGCCGACATGGGCGTGCAGCCCACAACGCTCATCAGCAGCTTGGTGGCCGCCAGCAAATCGACTGATACGACGCCACCGACGGCAACCATTACCTCGCCTGCCAACGGCGCAACCGTGACGGTAAACGCACTGGTGAATGTTATCGGGACTGCGACGGACAGCGGCGGCGGTGTGGTCGGCGGCGTAGAAATTTCCAGCGATGGCGGCGCCTCTTGGCATCCGGCAAGCAGCGGTCGTGCGAGTTGGATGTATCAGTGGCAGCCGTTGCAACCCGGCAACTACAAGCTGATGGCGAGAGCTGCCGATGACAGCGCCAATCTGGGGAGCGCGTCAACTCAAGTGTCGATCACGGCTGGCCCGCGCACGTGTCCCTGTTCTCTTTGGACGCCAAGCGACTCGCCGATCGTCACGACCGACGCCGATACAAATGCAATTGAGCTCGGCGTGAAATTCTTCGCCGACAGCAACGGCACGATCAGCGGCGTTCGCTTCTTCAAGTCCGCCACCAATACCGGCGTTCACGTCGGCAGTTTGTGGACCGCGAATGGTCAGCTGCTTGCACGGAAGACATTCGCCGGCGAATCAGCCAGCGGCTGGCAGCAGGTCAATTTCGATAACGCAGTGAGCATCACCGCGGGTACCCATTACGTCGTCTCCTACCACACCAATGTCGGCCATTACGCCGGCGATACGTTTTACTTCTTCAGCAACGCCTACGACAATCCGCCGTTGCACGCGCTCAAAAACGGGGCAGACGGCGGCAATGGCGTGTACCTGAATAGCGCGTCCAGCGCGTTTCCGACGAACACCTATAACTCGACCAATTACTGGGTCGACGCCGTGTTCAACACCGCTGGCGGCGGCGGTGGTGGCGACCAGACGCCGCCAACCGTGACTGCACGCACGCCGGCGCCGAACGCGACCGGAGTGGCGCGAAGCACCGCAGTGAGCGCCACTTTCAGCGAGCCGGTTCAGCAGGCCAGCATCGTTCTAAAGGACCCTGCCGGCACGGCAGTTTCGGCGACGCTGAGCTATAACAACAGCACGTTCACCGAGACGCTGGTCCCGAATGCGCTGCTCTCTGCGTCGACTCTCTACACCGCGACGGTAAGCGGCGCGAAAGACGCCGCCGGCAATACCATGGTTGCCGCGTCTTGGTCATTTACTACCGGCGCCGCGCAAACCACGACTTGCCCGTGCACGATCTGGCCCGCCTCTGCGTCGCCCACGGTTGCCGCCGATGCCGACACCAGATCGATCGAGGTCGGCGCGAAATTCCGCACCGACGTCAGCGGTTTCATCAGCGGGATACGCTTCTACAAGTCGAGCACCAATGCCGGCCCTCACGTGGTAACGCTATGGGGCTCGAGCGGTGCGATGCTCGCGCGAGCGACTTCCGGCAGCGAAACCACCTCGGGCTGGCAGCAAGTTAATTTCGCCACGCCGGTTGCGGTCAGCGCCGGCACGACCTACGTGGCCTCCTACCACGCTAACGGTGGCCATTACGCGGCCGACACCAACTTCTTTGCCACGGCTGGTGTGGACAACGGGCCGTTGCACGCACTCCGCAACGGCGTCGACGGCGCCAATGGCGTCTACATCTACAACGGTGCCCCAACTTTTCCAACGCAGACTTTCCAGTCGACCAACTACTGGGTGGACGTGGTGTTCAACACCACAGGCGGCGGCACCGGCACTTCCAGCACTATCTGGTCGGCGTCTGCCGCCCCGACCGTGGCCGCGGACGGCGATACCCGATCGATCGAAGTCGGCGTCAAGTTTCGCGCCGACGTCAACGGCAGCATCACCGGTATTCGCTTCTACAAATCGAGCACCAATACCGGCGCGCACGTAGCAACTTTGTGGCGGCGCGATGGCACCCTGCTCGCCCAGGCCACGCCTGCTAGTGAAACCGCTTCCGGCTGGCAACAGGCGAATTTCAGCACGCCGGTGGCGATAACCGCAGGCACTACGTACGTTGCCTCGTATCACGCCCTCAACGGACACTACGCCGATGACACCAACTACTTCACCAGCAGCGGCGTGGACAACGGATCGCTGCACGCGCTAAAGAATGGCGTCGACGGCCCCAACGGTTTGTACATCTACAGCGCGGGAAGTACGTTCCCGACCAACGCGTTCCAGGGCAGTAACTACTGGGTTGACGTGGTGTTCAAATCGCCGTAACGGCAGTGCCGGCGCTAGTGCTGTCGTTTGGGTGCGCCGCTGCCACCGGCAGCGGCGTACTGATCGTTATCTCACGCCGCTCCTTAACATCTGGTGGACGCTACTCGCCCATCAGTGCGGTCTCGCAACCGGCGCACATTGACTTACGTAGACTCTTCGCCCGCGTGGTCAAGCTTCACGTGCGCGTAGGCCCTTTCGTGTCCCGATGTGATTTGCGCCGACGCGGTGGTCCCTTCGAACGGTCAGCGGCTGGCGCCGGCGG
>JBDTMS010000403.1:0-4596 GCA_039934195.1 Betaproteobacteria bacterium | reverse complement strand
GTCTTTTTCTCAGAATGTCGTAGACCTTCTGATCTCTAGTTCCGATAGCGGAAGCACAGTCGTTGGGGTAGAGGGAGGTTGGGGGCAGGGGAAGACATCTGTGCTGGAACTAGCTGCCGCAATGGTTCGGCAGACGGATCCGACTCCGATCGTCGTGAGATTTGATCCGTGGCCTGAAGATTCGCAGCGCGGTGTTGTGGCGCGCATGCTAGATGCGATCGCCAGTCAGATCGGCTGCACAGCAGATGTGAGCCCAGCAGTCCGGATCGATACAACGCGACTCATCCGGGCACTCGCGGACGCTGTAGCTCATGACCTGGGGTCAAGCTATGTCGTCGCGTTGCGAGCGTTCCGTCGGTGGCTAGATCCTATTGTGCTAGGTTCCGCGACTAACACGTAGACCTCGCTTGACGTAGATCGCGATTTGATACGCCGCATGCTCCACCGTCTCGATAGACGGCTAGTAATAATCCTAGATGATTTGGACCGTGTTAGTGCCGAAGAACTCCGGGCGACGCTCATGGCCGTAAATGCCTTGTCTAGACTTCCGAACACTAGTTTTCTACTCGCGTACGATCCGGACGTAGTCGACGCTTTGCTGAATTCCCTAAAGCTGGTCGGCGCTAAGAAACCGTTTCGCGAGAAGATCATCCACGTTGCGTTACCCCTCCCTACGATTCCGTTCATCGCGCGCCTCCACTTGTTCCAGACTTGCGTCGAAACGGTAATCGAGAATCGGAAACTCGCTGATGTTTGGAACTTCTGGAGTGCCACAGATCGCTTGCAAGCCGAAACACTGGCTGTTCGGATCTCTGAGTCTCCTCGAAGCTTAAAGCGCCTTGCCAACCACTGCGGCATTTTGATCTCGCGGTTACGACGAGAGGTCAATGCGCCAGACGTCGTTTTGCTGCAGCTGATTAGCGCGGAATTCCCAACTGCTTGGGCGTTCCTGCGAGAGCATCGCAATAGCATAGATAGAAATGACCGATATATCGAAGGAGATGCATCAATGGACAACGCGCTTCAGGAACTGGGGGTATCTGCGGACTTCTATGACATGAACAGCGCATCTTCCTTCTTAAAGCAGATCACGGATCTTGTCCCTGCGGAACGGGCCCAGGAATTTACACAGGTGCTCGGCGTTTTATTTCCATCGCTCTTCGACCGTGAGCTTGACCGCAATATCCGGCACTCGTTTCTGCGGAACTCAAGGGTATGTGTTGGTCAAAATCTTCGGAAGTATTTCTCCCTCGGTGTAGAAGCGGGAGAAATTGTTGATGAAGATGTCCGCGCTTTTCTTTCGAAACCTAGTCGTCGGGAGGAAATTTTAAGTGCCGCATTTCGATCTGGGTTTCTGAGAAAATTTTTTGACACTACAAGCTCTCATCTCAACGATCGCAGCGGACTCGAAGAGATCGATCAGATGGTCGACATTATTCTCCAGATCGCTCGTACAGCTTGGCTTGAGCGTCGCGAGACTGTTACCGACGAAGCAGCGAACTGTATCCTGGCAGCGGTAGGAGCACTTCCACGCGAGAAGCGCATAGCAGCGCTGGAAAAAGTAGTCACAGCGGCAACGAGCATCTGCACTAGCGAAAAAGCAATCCTACGACTACTCTCGAGAGCCGAACTCTGGGACCGGGGGCAATTTCGGAAACCTAGTTCCGAACCGCTGCGGCAGTTTGATGATGCGCTTGTTTCTATCAGCGAGCTGATAGCTCTGAAAGACGCATGGGTAAAGACGACGTGGGCCTACGGGTTGGAGAGGATATTTGATGGCGAGCCAGTCCCAATGTCGGTGCTATACCGGTTAGGCCAACTACAGGGAGAAGGGAACGATTTTGAAAAGGTCCGGCAAGAATTGCATCGCTTCCTCGAGAGCGATAGCAATGTAGCCAAACTCGTGTCTCAGTATGCAGGCGCCGACTACATTAGCGGTTTAGAGGACATGATCCCTGATTGGCCGGCGTTTGTAGACCGCGTAAAGCGCGTGGATGCTCCGCAAAATGCTATCGAGAAATTCATTGAATATGTGCCTCAACGGCTAGCGCAGCCAGCGACAGAATGATTGTAGAGCGCGGTCTAACTAACACGATCATGTCATGGTGTGCCCATGATCTATACTGCAGCATCGCCTCCGTACTGCGCTGACAATCCTGCGGCGTTAAGGTATGGTTTGCATTGAGTCCCAGTTGTCGCCGATGCCGTGCGCATCGATCCCGGGAGGTTAGTATGTTTATATGGAAAACGGTTTTGCTCTCAGCCGTCGTTGCGATCGCTTTCAACGCGTTCGCCGACGACCCCGAACCCGAGCTTGGCGGCCAGTGCGCGATGAGCGCGGCGGTCGGCGTCTCGCGGCCGACAAGCTGCTCGGTGGTGTGGATCTCGCCGGAAGACAAGCTATATTGCTTCAGCAACGAATCGGCGAAGCAGGCGTTCATGCGCGACGCCGGCGGCAACGAAAAGAAGGCGCAGGCGTTCTTCAAAGATCCCGATCTGTGGAAGAAGCTCAAGCTGCAATCACCCGAAGGCTAACCGGACCATCAATTCATCGACCATATGATCCCGATCCCGCAAGTTTTTCTCGATTACATGGAAGGTCTGCGCACGCACGACGTTCAGAAGATCGCCGGCACGGTGTCCGAAGATCTTGCTTTCGTTTCTGCGACGCGCACACTTACGAAAGCCGAGTTCTTGAAAATGATCACTGCGCTCTACACGGGCTTTCCGGATTGGCATTACGATTGCGATCCACCGCACTGGCAGGATGATTTAATCGCGGTGAAATGGCGGCAAGGCGGTCGGCACACCGGCGTGTTCGCGATGCCCGGCCTGGCGCCGGTCGAAGCGACCGGGCGCGACGTGCAAATCCCCGAGCACTTTTTTTTCTATCGCGTGCAAGACGATCACATCGTGATGATTCGTCCGGAAGTTGTTCCAGGCGGCGCCCCGCGCGGTATTCTGGAGCAGATCGGCGTCGAGCTGCCGCCACTTTAGAAGTCCGCAGCACCGCGATTCAACGGAGCACGCGACGTGCTCCGTTGACCTCAACGTCGCTTGGCCACCTTCGCGCGCGCCTGCTTTTTCGCCGGCGGCGCCTGTCCCGGCAGCGGCAGCGCCGTCTGATACTTCACCTGCTTCAACGCGAAGCTCGACTTGATGTTGCCCACGCTCGGCACGCGCGATAGAAATCCCAGAATGAATTGTTCGAGCGCCTGCAAATCGGGGACGATCACGCGCAGCAGATAATCGGCATCGCCCGTCATCAAATAGCATTCCATCACCTCGGGGCGTTCGCGAATCGCACGCTCGAATGTTTCCAGCGCGGATTCGATCTGCTTCTCCAGGGTCACTTGAATAAACACGCTGACCTTCAACCCGACGCGTACCGGATCGAGCAGGCTGACGTAGCGGCTGATGAAGCCGCTCGTCTCCAGCGCGCGAACGCGGTTGAGGCACGGCGACGCGGACAGCCCCACCTTGTTCGCAAGCTCGACATTCGAGATGCGTGCGTTGGACTGCAGCAGGGCCAGGAGCTTCCAATCTATCGTGTCGAGAACCATGAACAGTATTTTCTGCCGAGATAAGTTATTTGCTCAGCAGTTTATATCGAAACAGGCCAGATCCACCCGGGCAAACGCAACCATGTGCTTCGTGAATCGGAGTACGATTTCGGCGTTCGATGTTCGCGCTTCGGAGCTTGGCCGTGAGGCTCCACGCCCTTCACCACAGGAGCAGCAATGACAGACTTGTCCGACATTACGGATATTTCCGCATCCGGTCACTGGGCGGTTCTTCCGCCCGATCTCGATCCGACCGAGACCCGCGAATGGCTGCAGGCGCTCGACGCGATCGTCGAGACCGAAGGTCGCGAAAGAGCGACGTTCATTCTGCGCAAGTTGCTCGACCACGCACGCGAACAGCGTATCGCGCTGCCGGCGGTGTTGAGCACCTCATACAGCAATACCGTCACCTTGGCGCATCAACCGCAGTTTCCCGGCAATCTGGAAATCGAGCGGCGCCTAGTCGGTCTGGTGCGCTGGAACGCCTTAGCGATGGTCGTACGCGCGAACAAGGCGTCGTCAGAGTTGGGCGGCCATCTCGCCAGCTACGCTTCCGCTGCGGATTTATTCGAAGTCGGCTTCAATCATTTTTTCCGCGCCGGCCAGTCGGGCGACCTCGTGTATTTTCAGCCGCACTCGTCGACCGGCATTTATGCGCGCGCCTTTCTCGAAGGCCGACTCACCGACGAACAACTAAATCACTATCGGCGCGAAACCGGCGGCCGCGGACTGTCGTCGTATTGCCATCCGTATCTGATGCCGGAGTTTTGGCAGTTTCCGACCGGCTCGATGGGACTCGGCGCGATCACCTCGATCTATCAAGCGCGCTTCATGCGCTATCTGGAAAACCGCGGCATTCTGCCGACGCAGGGCCGCAAGGTGTGGACGTTCGTCGGCGATGGCGAAATGGATGAACCCGAATCGCTCGCCGGCTTGTCGCTCGCAACGCGCGAAGGTTTGGACAATCTGATCTTCGTGGTCAACTGCAACCTGCAGCGCCTCGATGGCCCGGTGCGCGGCAACGGCAAGATCA
>JBDTMS010000402.1:0-4598 GCA_039934195.1 Betaproteobacteria bacterium | reverse complement strand
GCGATTATCTCGTCGTCGCTGACGGCGCACGCAGCCCGGTGCGCACGATGCTCGGATTGGAAGCGCAAGGTCAAGTGTTCCGCGATCGCTTTTTGATTGCGGATGTCAAGATGCTTGCAGATTTCCCGACCGAGCGACGCTTCTGGTTCGATCCATCGTTTCATCCGCGTCAGTCTGCGCTGCTGCATCGACAGGCAGACGATATCTGGCGCGTCGATTTCCAGCTCGGCTGGGACGCGAATCCGGACGAAGAACGCAAGCCCGAGCGGGTAATCGCGCGCATACAGGCGATGCTAGGCAACGATCTGCCGTTCACGCTGGAATGGGTCAGCGTATACACGTTTCAATGCCGCCGGATGGAAAAATTCAAGCACGGGCGCGTGCTGTTTGCCGGGGATGCTGCACACCAAGTCTCGCCGTTCGGTGCGCGCGGCGCGAACGGCGGTATACAAGACAGCGACAATTTAGCCTGGAAACTCGCGCGTGTCGTGCGTGGCAAAGCTACCGCCAATCTGCTCGATACATACGACGCCGAGCGCCTCCCGGCGGCCGACGAAAATATTATTGCGTCGGCGCGCAGCACCGATTTCATCACACCGAAAAGTAACACGAGCCGTTTGTTTCGCGATGCCGCGTTGCAACTCGCGCGCCGCTATCCGTTCGCGCGTGCCCTGGTCAACAGCGGCCGTCTATCGACGCCGCACTGCTACACCCGGACACCGCTCACCACTTGCGACAGCGATCAGTTCAGCGCGGGCTTGCCGCCGGGCGCACCGGCAGTCGATGCACCGATGCAAACTGCTCAAGGCACAGCCTGGCTGATCGATAGTCTTGGCGGCCGCTTCGTGGGATTGTATTTTGCGGGCGGCGCGCCGATCGATGCAAACATTTGCACCCGCCTGCACGCGCTGCGCAATCTGGCGGAACCTGTACATCCCGTGCTGATCTGCTCGCCCGGCAGGCTGCACTCGTGGACCGCCGAAGGTGTCGAAGCCCTCGAGGATCGCAATGGGCTGGCCGCAGGACGCTACGACGCCGCGCCGAACACGTTCTATCTCATCCGCCCCGATCAGCACGTCGCCGCGCGCTGGCGTCAGTTCGATCTGCGCGCGACGCGCGACGCTGTCCGGCGCGCAACCGGCGGCCTATCACCGGAATACGCCGCATGGCAGAATTGAATACCCATTTGAATCTCGCCGCGCCCGACGATTTCTACGAGGCGCTACTCGATTTGCATCGAGAGTTGACCGACGAACAGAGTCAGCGTCTCAACGCGCGCCTGATATTGCTACTGGCAAACCATATCGGCGACATGACAGTGTTGCGCGAAGCCATGCGGCGCGCACGTGAAGATATCGACAGCGACTGACCTCTGACCATGCGGCCATCGCTTGCGTGCGGTACACGATGTCGCGTTGCACTACACGCCATCTCGTAGCGCCTCTTGTATCGCGGTGCCGTTTTGACTACTCTGAAAACGCGCGTCCGGTTTCTGCGCAACTGCGCCGAACGCAACGCCCGCGGAGAGCACGGTGAACGACCCTGGCCTACCATCCGACCCGCAAGCGCTCGCTGATCACGTCGCACGCGGCATGTTCGCCGAGGACGCTGCATCGCAGAGTCTCGGTATCAAGGTCGACGCGATGGGGCCGGGCTACGCGCGTTTATCAATGCAGGTTCGCGCCGATATGCTGAACGGCTTCAAGATCTGCCACGGCGGATTTATCACGACGCTGGCGGATTCCGCGTTTGCATTTGCTTGCAACAGTAGTAATCAGCTGACTCTGGCAGCGAGCATCGTCGTGGAATTCGTCGCATCGGCAAATCTGTCGGACCTGCTTACCGCAGAAGCCAAATCGGTCGCAAGCGCGGGACGCACCGGTGTGTACGACGTGTCGGTGTTCAACCAACGCGGCGAGCTGATCGCTTTGCTGCGTGGTCGTTCGCATCGAACCAAGGACCGGCGGGTCGTCACTGCGTAAGACGCAGAGACGCGCAAATCCAGATGCCGATGGTCGCCACCTCGCCGGAGTTGGAACCGATCGAGCGCGCCAGCCGCGACGAATTGCACGCATTGCAATTGCGCCGTCTGCAGCACACGCTGCGGCTGGTCTACGACAACGTCGCGCACTACCGTCGTAAGTTCGAAGCGCACGGCGTCCATCCTCGCGATCTCGTCCGGCTGGAAGATCTGGCGAAATTTCCATTCACGACGAAGCAGGATATGCGCGACAACTATCCGTTCGGTATGTTTGCGGTACCGCGCGAGCGTGTGGTACGTGTACACGCATCGAGCGGCACTACCGGTAAACCGACTGTCGTCGGCTACACCGCCAATGATATCGATACCTGGTCGCACCTGGTCGCACGTTCGATTCGTGCAGCCGGCGGTCGTCCCGGCGACATCGTGCACGTGGCGTATGGTTATGGATTGTTTACCGGCGGTTTGGGCGCGCACTACGGCGCGGAGCGGCTGGGCTGCACCGTCGTACCGATGTCGGGCGGACAAACGCAGAAGCAAGTGCAGCTGATTGCCGATTTTCGGCCCGATGTGATTATGGTGACGCCGTCGTACATGCTGACCTTGATCGATGAGATGGAAAGGCAAGGCATGCACCCAGCGGACTGCTCGATGAGAGTCGGCATCTTCGGCGCGGAACCTTGGACGCAATCGATGCGCGTAGCCATCGAGCAGCGCTCGGGGCTCGACGCGATCGACATCTACGGCTTGTCGGAGGTAATGGGTCCCGGTGTTGCCAGCGAATGCATCGAAACGAAAGATGGCCCGGTGATCTGGGAAGATCATTTCTACCCGGAGATTATCGATCCGCTCAGCGGCGCTGTTCTACCCGAAGGCACGCCGGGCGAGCTCGTCTTCACCTCGTTGAGCAAAGAGGCCCTTCCCGTCATTCGCTATCGCACGCGCGATTTGACGCGGCTGCTGCCGCCCACCGCTCGCACCATGCGACGAATAGAAAGAATTACCGGTCGCACCGACGACATGTTGATCGTTCGCGGCGTTAACGTATTCCCATCGCAGATAGAAGAGCTGATCTGCCGCATGCCGCAGCTGTCGCCGCATTATCTGTTGATCCTCGATAAGGAAGCACACCTAGATTGTCTTACCGTGCGCGTAGAACTGAGTGCGCAAGCCGGCGCGAGCGAGGCAGCCGTGCGGCAGCCGATGGCAAGTGAGCTCGAACGCACTATCAAGCATCTCGTCGGCGTTTCCGTCAATGTGGAAGTCGCCGATCCATTCACGATCGAGCGCGTCACGGTCGGCAAAGCCAAGCGTGTATTCGATCG
Organism: Betaproteobacteria bacterium; assembly: GCA_039934195.1. Classification (GTDB taxonomy): domain Bacteria; phylum Pseudomonadota; class Gammaproteobacteria; order Burkholderiales; family SHXO01; genus SHXO01. The sequence goes on along the minus strand of JBDTMS010000402.1, from coordinate 1,292 downwards.
CAGACCGAAGGCGTAGCGCGTTTCCCGAGGCGCATCAATGTACACGCAGTCGATGGATATTCCGCAGCCAGACCAGCCGGCGGCTGAGGCAACGGCGCCGGCGCACTACCAGGCAGAATTCGATGCCAAGCTCGCGCGCGGGGAATTCATCGAGCCCAAAGATTGGATGCCGCCGGCGTATCGCAAGACGCTCATCCGGCAGATCTCGCAACACGCGCATTCGGAAATCGTCGGCATGCTGCCTGAGGGCAACTGGATCACGCGCGCGCCGACGCTCAAGCGCAAAACCATCCTGCTTGCCAAAGTGCAGGACGAGGGCGGTCATGGAATGTATTTGTACGCCGCGGCCGAGACGCTCGGCGTGTCGCGCGACGAGCTGGTCGATGCGCTACATGCGGGTCGCGCCAAGTACTCATCCATCTTCAACTACCCGACCGCGACCTGGGCCGACATCGGTGTTGTCGGATGGCTGGTCGACGGCGCGGCGATCATGAATCAAATCCCGCTATGCCGATGCTCCTACGGTCCGTACGCGCGAGCCATGATCCGCATCTGCAAGGAGGAGAGCTTCCATCAACGGCAGGGCTTCGATCTGTTGCTCACGATGATGAGCGGCACGCAGCAACAAAGCTCGATGGTGCAGGACGCGGTGAATCGCTGGTGGTGGCCATCGCTGATGATGTTCGGCCCGCACGACAGCGAATCGAAACACGGGGAGCAAAGCTCGCAATGGGGCATCAAGCGTATCTCCAACGATGAGCTGCGGCAGAAATTTATCGACGCCACCGTGCCGCAAGCAAAAATATTGGGCGTGAGCTTGCCGGATGCCGCGCTCAAGTGGAATGCAGCGTCCGGTCACTACGACATCGGCGCGATCGATTGGGATGAGTTCTGGAACGTCGTCAATGGCCACGGAGAATGCAATGAAGAACGGTTGGCAGCGCGTGTGAAAGCCTGGAACGACGGCGCCTGGGTACGCGAGGCCGCACTCGCGTACGCGCGAAAGCACGTGGCCAAGTCGAGTGAAGACGCAGCAGATAGGAGATGACCATGGAGCGCCACGATTGGCCGTTATGGGAAGTATTCATCCGCAGCCGCAGCGGGCTCGATCACAAGCATTGCGGCAGTCTGCACGCCACCGATGCGCGTATGGCGCTGCAGGCGGCGCGCGATGTGTTCACGCGCCGGCAAGAAGGTGTCAGCATCTGGGTTGTGCGAGCCCAGGATATCGTGGCATCGGATCCCGATGCCAAAGCAGAGCTGTTCGATCCGGCAGCGGACAAGATCTACCG
>JBDTMS010000401.1:0-4604 GCA_039934195.1 Betaproteobacteria bacterium | reverse complement strand
GAAGCGCCCCGCGATTTCGTTATCGCCGTACGCGTGTTGGCCGAGTTGCGTACTCGCCTGGTGTCGCGATCCTTACTACGAGCGTCGAGCACCGAACACGCGATCGCGCAAACTGGCGCCGGCGATGCTGCCGTCGTTGCCGAGGCCCGGCCGTAACATGCCGACGGCTGACCAAACCCACCATGCAACCGGGGAGGAAACGAGCATGAATGACAGTCCGGCAGCCGAATTCGGCGTGCGCGCGCAAGGCGCGGTCAAAGCGATGCGCGCCGAAATCTCGAAAGCGCTGATCGGCCAGGCGGCAGTCGTCGATCAGGTGTTGATCGCGCTGCTGGCCGGCGGCCACGTGCTGATCGAGGGCGTTCCCGGCCTGGGCAAGACGCTGCTCGTGCGCGCGCTCGCGAAGACGTTCGACGGCCGCTTCGCCCGAATCCAGTTCACCCCCGATCTGATGCCGGCCGACGTAACCGGACACACGCTCTACGATCAGGCGACACAGCAGTTCACCACGCGTCAGGGTCCGGTGTTTACCAATCTGCTGCTGGCGGATGAAATCAACCGCGCACCCGCCAAGACCCAGTCGGCGCTGCTGGAGGTAATGCAGGAAGGACAGGTGACGATCGAAGGCGCCTCGCACACGCTCGAGCCGCCATTCATGGTGCTCGCTACCCAGAATCCGATCGAGCAGGACGGCACTTACCCGCTGCCTGAAGCGCAACTCGATCGCTTTCTCCTGAAGATCCACATCGACTTCCCGTCTTTACAGGACGAGCACGATCTGGTTCGGCAAGTCACGACCAAGCAGGTCGGCGACCGCCTGAATGTCGATGCCGTTGGTACGCTGATCAAACCGGCGTCCGTGCTGGCTTTGCAGCGCTATGTCGCCAGCCTCACCGTCGACCAGCGGGTTTCCGATTATGCCGTGCGGATTGCCCGCACGACGCGCGGCTGGGCAGCGCTGTCCGCCGGGGCCAGCCCGCGCGGGGGCATCGCGTTGATCCGCGCCGCGCGCGGATACGCGCTCATGGCCGGGCGCGATTACGTCATACCCGAAGACGTAAAGGCAGTTGCATTGCCCGCCTTGCGCCATCGGGTGACCCTTGCGCCTGAAGTAGAAATCGAAGGATTGAAGGTCGATGCCATCTTGGACGAAATGCTGCATAAGGTCGATGTGCCGCGAACGTAGTCAACCAACGACATTGAGGTTCAGTCTTTCGTGCATGCAATCAGCACCTTTGTCGCCACGTAGGACCGAAGCGGACAAGGTTTGCTTGAATTTCCCACACCGCAATCAGCATCCGACGTATAGCCTCCGCCTGCCGGATCAGTAACATACGTTCCCAGGCGCGGTGATCAACAACGTGCACGACGCACCAGTAATAACACCCGGCCCGCCTCGTCACACCATAGAAATTACAACCCACGAGAGGGAACGATGTTCCAAGAGAGCCTGCCAACCGCTGTCAAGATTCTGACGTTCCCTACCGGTGTCTCGGAGCGTGCCCGTATGCCGCGGCCGAACGCGAATCTGACTGCCCTCGAACGCTTCGGGTCGCTGTACGGCTCATCCGAGCCAATGCAGTCTCTCTACAAGATGATTGGAAAAGTTGCGCCGACCGATGCCACTGTGCTGGTGGTCGGCGAAAGCGGCTCCGGCAAGGAGCTAGTCGCCCGATCGATCCACCAGATGAGCGGCCGCAGTAAGGACCCGTTCGTCGCGGTGAACTGCGGTGCGATTCCTGCCAACCTGATCGAAGCTGAATTGTTCGGCTACGAAAAAGGGGCATTTACCGGTGCGGCGAAAACGCATCGTGGTTATTTTGAGCGTGCCAGCGGCGGAACGTTGTTCCTCGATGAAATTACCGAAATGGCTCCCGAAATGCAGGTTCGCCTGTTGCGCGTTCTCGAGTCCGGACGCTTCTATCGCGTCGGCGGCGATCATGAGATACGCGCCGATGTGCGCATCATCGCCGCCACCAATCGCCAGCCATGGCTGGCGGTAAAACAGAATCATTTGCGTGAAGACCTACTCTATCGCCTGGCGATCTTCCCGATCATGCTGCCGCCCTTGCGCGATCGCGGCGCTGACGTCGAATTGCTCGCGCGCCATTTCGTCGATGATCTGAACGACACGATGGGCGGCGAAAAATCGCTCTCCGCAGCTTCCGTCGCATTGCTGTACTCCCATAGCTGGCCCGGCAACGTGCGCGAGCTGAAAAATTGCGTGCAGCGTGGATTCATTCTCGCGCAAGACATAATCGAGCTCGAATGCATGGATCTGGTGCGCTCGACACCGTCGGATATCGCCGGCAACTGCCTGCAGTTCAATGTCGGAACGCCATTAGCCGAAATGGAAAAGCAAACGATCTTCGCAACGCTCGAGCATTGCCGCGGAAACAAAAAGCGCGCTGCTGAAATTCTGGGCGTAAGTCTGAAGACACTTTACAACCGGTTGACGGAGTACAATGCCACTGACGACGACGCTCAAGGCGTGAGCGGTGAAGCGGTAGCGGGGTAAGTCTACCTCGGCGCATTTTGCGCAAGACGCGGTCGCGTCAACATCGGCGCAGTGCTGGTCCAGGTTCCCGGGGCGAATGAAATCGGCAAGCTTCGTTGCGGCTCAGATGCGAGCCGCCGGTGAACCTCGAACAGCCACGCAGCGCCTCAAGGCGGCACTTGGCACCGACCCGAAGCTCATGATCAGGATACTCATTGCGGACGATCACGCGATCGTTCGAGCAGGTCTTAAACAGTTCATCGCCGACGAGCAGGATATGTCGGTTGTCGGCGAAGCCACGACCGGCCAAGAGGCGATTGCATTCGTGCGCGCATCCGAATGTGACGTGGTACTTCTGGATATCTCGATGCCGGAAACCAATGGCGTCGACACCCTTCGGCAACTCAAGCAGATCAAGCCGTCATTGCCGGTGCTGATTCTCAGCGGCTATCCGGAAAAGCAATACGCCCTCAACCTGCTGCGCACCGGCGCGAGCGGTTACGTCAATAAAGAATCGGCGTCGGAGCAACTGGTCGCAGCGATTCGCGCTGTTACACAAGGCCGCAAGTACGTGAGCCCGGCGGTGGCCGAAGTCCTCGTCGATGACCTCGGCGGCGATCCGAATCAGCCGCCGCATACATCGCTTTCGGAACGCGAATTTCAGATCTTCTGCAAACTTGCCGCAGGTAAGCCCGTTTCTAAAATCGCCGACGAGCTATTCCTCAGCGTCAAAACGGTCAGCACCTATCGCTCTCGTATCCTGCAAAAAATGAACATGAAGAGCAACGCAGACCTGACCTACTACGCAATTAAAAATCAGCTGATTCAGTAGCGTCGTCGGCCACGCGGTTTGTCTCGACGCCGCTGCCAGCGCCTTCAGCAACTATCGCACGGCACCCAAGCTTGTGCATCCCCCTGCCGCGCCAACCCGTGCTCATGGCGCAGCCAGCGCGCGCGTGAAGCGCGCCCGCCATATCTTCAGTCTACCCGACCGTCCGTTGGTTTACTGCTCGCGCGACTGTCGATGCGATAACGCGTCGTTTTTCTCGTTTGCTTTATCGCGTCTTCCAATTCTGCAAACACTCGTGTGTAAGAACTGCATCGGCATGGAAGAATTTCTCTATATTTGCTTCTGTTTTGAGCGGCGATGCGGCGTGGCGATCGCCTGAAGCCCATATTCGGCGTGGCATTGCGCACCTTTTCCTGAATCAATGCTACGGGCATGCGCATTGCAATCTCCATCTTGCGGACGGCGTACGAACGTCCACCGGGTAGCGGAGGACAGCAAGCAAACGCCGCGAGTCCGAACCAATCACGTTTCCGTTAACAGGCAGGATGGAGACTGAGAAATGCAGCGCACCGATCTTGTAACGACCGCATTAGCCGCCGCGCTCTTTTTTGGGGCCATCATACTCACGTCGCACGGCGCCCACTCGGGCAGCCCCGCTTCTCCACACAGCCTGCGTCCAGCAACCGCCAAGGCGAACCAAGACGATTGCGGCGTATCGCCGGCGAGTGTCGAGAAAGCTGAGGGATTAAAGAGGAGAACAACAAGGTGCGGGCACGTCGCAGTGAGCTCCCAGCAATGATTGGTGATGCGCGGGGAGTATTGAGCGCTGGGAACACTGCAGCGCCCGAAGCATTGAACCTTGGCCGGCAGCAAGAACAAGGCGGCGGCAGGAGCAAATAAGTCGGGAATGTAGTGGACGATCTGAAGTCGTAGTTCGGAAAGGGGTAGTAGCGACTGAGGCGCGATCGTCGATCCCGTTATCGATGTTGCGTACTACAGCGCGAGCTAAAGACTCGCAGTATCCGCAGATGGAGGCAAGATGCTAAATTTTTCCAAGGTCGTTGGCGCGTGTTTCACTGCAGTTATGGCTGGCTTGGCGGTTGCACTGTTGAGCGGAGCGGTGAATCCAGCAGCGCAGTATGTCAACGTCGTCGAAGGCGCCGAAGTGCAATTTCAAGCTGCGGAAAATCGCTGCGGCAGCGGCGATAGTCCAAAGTTTCGCCTGTGCATCGCAGTTGCCCTCGCCGACAAATGGCGCACCGTTGCCGATGCCGACGTTAAGCTGCACAACACCGCCGAAGCGCGTAACGCGCAACG
>JBDTMS010000400.1:0-4630 GCA_039934195.1 Betaproteobacteria bacterium | reverse complement strand
TCGAGCGCCTGTGCGGTGCCTATCCGAATCCCGAAGAGCTCGCGTATGCGCGCAGCGGTCAACCGGCGCAGCCGCTCTACCGCGTGCGATTTCTGCAGCGCGAAGTGTGGCCGGATTACTCGGGCGATTCGGGGGATACGGTTGATCTTGAGATTTATCAGCACTGGTTGTCCGCGGATGCGGACATCAATGCTGATAAATCTCGAGATCAAAGGGGCTAGGGACTGGGGGCTAGGGTACAAATCAATTTCGAAGGCCACAAGCTCACAAAAAACCTTATCCACCAACCACAATTTACCACCGCTGCGCCTTACTCCCTAGCCCCCAGTCCCCAGCCCCTATCGAGCAAGACCACCGCGGGGTAAGACAGCGCATCGGCGCGATGCTTGGTTTAAAAGTGTTCAGCAACGCGATGATCACCATAGCGGGCGTTGAGCAGATGCGACGCATTCGAAAGAGGCAGTTCAATCTGAGCACCCTGCACATCAAAAACTCCAGCGCGGCTGCGGCCTGGAATGCCTTGCTCTGGGCGCAATGAGATGAACATTTCGAAAGCTCAGCTCTCTTTGCTCGGCGCTCGATTTGCACCAGAGCCCCTTTTAGAGTGTTTCACGCGCTGTGAGACAGGTGAATCGCCCATTGCGCGTCGGTAACGGGGTCGCCGGTCGGTTCGGGCATTCGGGCTTCCCCTAATTAATGCCACAGTTTACCCTTGGAAAATACTCCCTCTGCTCTGATCGAGTGGCGCAAGGACTTGGAACGGCGCGCGCTCCCGGACGACGATCCGACGCAAGCTCGCGGCGTGCATATCGCCAAGGTGCAGGAATGGTTAGGCCATGCGAATATTTCGACGACGCGGATTTACGATCACCGCCGGGCGCGACCGGAGAATAGTCCGACGTTCAAGATTGCTTATTGATACGTTCTGCCCTTTGCGGCCAACACAGCAGACAGGCGACGATAAAGACGGCAATGACGGCGGAGGCCGTATAGCGGCTCAAGGCCAGACCGCCGTGGTCATGGGGCTTGTCGAGCAAGTCGCCCAGGGTGGCTCCGAGCGGGCGCGTGAGAATGAACGCGGCCCAGAACAGCAAGGTGTGCGAGACCTTGGTGTAGAAATAGGCGGCGGCGACCACGGCGATGGCGACGGCGAAGACGAGCGCGCTGCCTTCATAGCCAAGTCCGGTGCCGTCCGCCATCCAATCGCCCAGCGCCGTACCCAGCGTTTGCGAAAACATGATCGTCAGCCAATAGAACATTTCGGCCTTGCGCGAGGTGAGTTGGTTGACCGAGACCGAACCGAGCGACCAATACCAGACGCCCAGCGAGGCGAACACCAGAACGAACAAAATCGACGTTCCCCCGGCATAGCCGACGCCGAGCGAGCGGTCGAACAGATCGGCAAGCGTCGTCCCGAAGGTCGTCGTTGCGACGATCACAGCCCAGAACAGGAACGGATGAAAGCGCTTTGCGGCGATCTGCGCACTCACAGCGACGATGAACACGGTCGCGAAGATGGCGCTGCCGACCAGGTATCCGAGGTTCATCGACATCGTCACCGCGTCGCCTCCGGTTTCACCCAGTGTCGTGGCAGCGATCTTGATGATCCAAAAGAGCAGGGTGACCTCAGGGACTTTGCTCAACGCCTTATCGGCAATCGCATCAGTCATGCTTTTTACTTTCCTCTTCTTCTAATTCCGGCCCTTCGATTGGCCGCTCCTGCTATTGCGCCAGATGACGCGTAGCGAGCGCGTTTCGCAGAACCAGTGCTGCGAATCCGGCTGGGATCGCTTCGTAAAAAAGCTGTCCGCGCCGCACAATGAAGGTAGTGATAAGCCGCGCTGCGTAACATTCGATTTCCCGGTCAGCCCGTTACCCCTTTCGGAGGAGTTTCTCACATGATTAAGTTACGTTCCGCCGCGATTCTCCTGATGAGCCTCGCGTCTGCAACTCCATTTGCGCGCGCCGCAGCCCCCGCACAGCCGCCTGTGACGGAAGCGCAGGCCCGTGCGATCGCCCTCGCCAAGGTTCCCGGGGGCATGCTTCAATCGGGTGAACTGGAGCGGGAGCACGGGAAGCTCGTCTGGTCGTTCGACATCAAAGATCTCAACTCCGCCAATGTCATCGAGTTGCAAGTAGACGCCAATACCGGGCGCATCGTTCACAAAACGATCGAGTCTCCGGCAGGGCAGGCGAAGGAATCCAAGGCGGATAAAGCTGCGCCAGCGCAGCACTAGTATGCAAAGAATGCAACGCATGGGGCTGGATCGCATCAGCGCAGTCACCGCAGCCGCGCTGGAGTTTTGATGTGCAGTGTGCTCAGATTGAACTGCCTCTTTCGAATGCGTCGCATCAGCTCAACGCCCGCTATGGTGATCATCGCGTTGCTGAACACTTTGAAACCAAGCATCGCGCCGATACGCTGTTTTACCCCCCGGTGGTCTTGCTCGATCATGTTGTTGAGGTACTTCGAACAACGCAGTTTCGTGTCCTTGGGCAATAACCCATTAGCCTTCATCTCGCGCACCGCTCGCTGGGACGATGGAGTCTCGGTCATCGACGCGCGCAATCCTGGTCAGTGCATCTACCGAAACCGGAAGTTGGGTGCACCCAACTTTTTCCTTCACGCCGTCTGAGAGGTCGAGTACACGAAGGACGGCGCTCACCCATGCTTTGCTCGTTCCTAGCTGGCCGGCGACTTCGTCCTGGCGTAAGGCGTCGTGCTCGATGAACGCGTTGATGGCCGAGGCGAGCTCGAGCGGTGGAACGCTTTCGCGCTGGATATTTAAATAAGGCTTTGATGCGGCGGTCCTCTTCTGGCTGCCGGATGAGAATCTCTACCTGTCCCAAACCCGCGAGCTTCGCTGCGCGATAGCGGCGATGCCCAGTGATGATCTGATAGCGGCCATCGTCGAGGCAGGCGTAGTCGTCGCAATTGCTCGATGCGCCTCGCTTTACCGACTGCCTTAGCCTGGGGCAATCGCATGGGCCGCGAGCTGCGGTCGATCAGTCCGGCAACGCCTTCACGTTCAAATCGCGCTCTCGCCACGGTGCGCCTCGATAAGCCGAACGCGTTGGCAACCCTCTTCACAGAGTGTCCATGTGCAACGATCTGTTGGACCATCTGCTCTCGACCTCTTGGGGTAAGACGTGCATTCTTATGGATGTTCATTCGGGTTTCCAATCGAGTGGGTGACGTCTGGACAACATCACTTTCTCCGATTGCCCCGAGTGAACAACCTATTGCAACATCACACCTAGCCGCTGGCGACGCAAGGAGCTCACATGTCGACGACTCACGATGACCATGATCACCCGCATCCGCACCCGACCTTGCCGGATGCGCCCGAGCACCTAAGTTACTACCAGACGATGGAAGTGGCGGTGCGTGAGCTGCTCATCGCCAAAGGCATCTTGACCGCAGACGATGTGCGGCGGCAGGTCGAAGACATGGACGGGCGTAATGCTGGACGGGGCGCGACAATGGTGGCGCGCGCCTGGCTCGATGCGGATTACAAGCAACGCATGTTGGCCAACGGCAATGCCGCGGCGGAAGAGGTCGGTCTCGATCAGGGCGCGTACAAGCTCATCGTGGTCGAGAACACGCCGCACGAGCACAACGTCATCGTATGTACGTTGTGCTCGTGCTATCCCCGCTGGCTGCTCGGACTGCCGCCGGATTGGTACAAGAGCCGCAACTATCGCAGCCGCGTGATTCGTGAGCCGCGCACGGTTCTGCATGAATTCGGCCTCGACCTGCCGGACTCGCTCGCTGTTCGCGTGCACGACTCGAATGCCGACATGCGCTATCTCGTATTGCCGCTGCGCCCGGACGGGACGGACGGTTGGAGCGAAGAGCAGCTTGCAGCGATCGTCACGCGTGATTGCATGGTTGGTGTGGCGGTTCCCGTCCCCGCATCCTGAGTCGCAGCAGAAAGTGTCGCGCTCTCATTGCGCGAGCGCTGAACCGGCCAGGGCGTTCGCCGTGTATTTCGCGTCCGAGGATGCGTGCATGACGCAGAAATTTCGCAGCAGCGTAGCCATCCGCCTCAACCCGTTTCGCGCCTCGCATACCGGCAACGATCCCGCATGACGCTCTTCCCACGTAGCGCGTCGATGCGGTCGATCGTGCGCGCACAGGCTTCGATATCGCACCTTCATCGCGCATCGTCGATCTCGATTGGTGCGAAAAATCTCGCGCTCGATTCGCCCGCAAATCTGACAACGTTGCCAAGTTAACGGCTTAGCGCGATGATGCGCAACGGCACGGCGTTTGCTGAACGCGCATGCCGCGAGCCCTCCTGGATCTGGGGAAAAAAACGCACTGCGTTTTAGGTCCATGGCATTACCGCGCGTTCGTACGGAATATAACCATCAAGGAGACATTGTGGAGACTGCAACGAAGCGGCGCTTTTCAACCGCAGTGCTGGCCGGCGCCCTGGCCAGCGCCTCGCTTCTGTCCTTTCCTGCCGCCCACGCGGCGGACGACATCAAACTCGGCTTGCTGGAAGATCAGTCGGGCAACTTCGCAATCGCGGTGATCCCGAAGATCTACGCCTATCAGCTCGCGGTCGATGAGATCAATGCGAAAGGCGGGGTACTCGGACGAAAGCTGAAGATCACGCATTAC
>JBDTMS010000399.1:0-4637 GCA_039934195.1 Betaproteobacteria bacterium | reverse complement strand
TCGCGCTCGATCGCTTCGGAATCGATGTAGTGCACGTTGACGCGCGCACCGGTTTGCACGCCGGCATGCGTGAGTGCTTCGGTGAGCGACTTGTACGATTCGGTGAGGTCGACGTACTTGCCGACCAGCGCGATGTTGACCGACGTGGCGGGATGCTCGAGCGCGTAGACGAGCTTGTCCCACGCCTCGAGATTGGCGGGCGGTGGCTGCAGCTCGAGCTTGCGGCAGACCAGATCGTCGAACCCCTGCGCATGCAACAGGCCGGGAATTTTGTAGATGCAGTCGACATCGACCGCGGAGATAACCGACTTCTCTTCGAGATTGGTGAACAGCGCGATCTTGCGGCGCTCGTCCTCGGGCAGCGGACGATCGGCGCGGCACAGCACGATGTCCGGCTGGATGCCGATCTCGCGCAGCTCTTTGACCGAGTGCTGCGTCGGCTTGGTTTTGAGCTCGCCGGCGGACGCGATGTACGGCACCAGGGTCAGATGGATGAAGCACGTGTTGTTGCGCCCGTGCTCCAGGCTCATCTGGCGAATCGCTTCGAGGAACGGCAGCGATTCGATGTCGCCGACGGTACCGCCGATCTCGACGATCGCCACGTCCGCATCGCCCGCACCGAGCCGGATGAAATTTTTGATCTCGTCGGTGATGTGCGGGATGACCTGCACGGTGCCGCCCAGATAATCGCCGCGCCGCTCTTTGCGGATGACGCTCTCGTAGATCTGGCCGGTCGTGAAGTTGTTGCGCTTCGACATGCGCGTGTCGACGAAGCGCTCGTAATGGCCCAGATCCAGATCGGTTTCGGCGCCGTCTTCCGTCACGAACACCTCGCCGTGTTGAAACGGGCTCATGGTGCCGGGGTCGACGTTGATGTAGGGGTCGAGCTTGAGGAGGGTGAGCCGGATGCCGCGAGACTCGAGTATGGCTGCGAGCGATGCCGCAGCGATGCCTTTGCCAAGGGAGGAGACGACGCCGCCGGTGACAAAAATGAACTTAGTCATGCCGAATGAACTTAGTCATGCCGCGTTTTTGGCCGCATTTGCGACGGGATCATAGCACACCCCATTTGCGCCGCGCGCGTCGCCGAATGGCGAACCGCGCGCACCGCGCCCGTTGAAAAGGTATGCGCTGTCTCGCATACCGACGCTTGCCGATCTGTCTTTTGCCGAGCGCAAATTCGAACTCACGATCGGCCGCGATTGCATGTTCTTTAATCGCGTTGTCGAATTATGCATGCACGGGCTTCTTCGCATCGCGTGCGAGCATCAGCCAGGTCTCGACCACGGTATCGGGGTTCAGCGAGATGTTGTCGATGCCCTGCTCGACCAGCCACAGCGCGAGATCGGGATGATCGGACGGCCCTTGCCCGCAGATTCCCACGTACTTGCCGGCATTGCGGCACGCCTGAATCGCCATCTGCAGCAGCGCTTTCACTGCGGGATCGCGCTCGTCGAACGAGCCTGCGACGATGCCCGAGTCGCGATCGACGCCAAGTGCCAGCTGCGTCATGTCGTTCGAGCCGATCGAGAAGCCGTCGAAATATTCGAGGAAAGACGCCGCCAGCAATGCGTTGGACGGAATCTCGCACATCATGATCACACGCAGTCCGGCGTCGCCGCGCTTGAGCCCATTCGCCGCCAGCAGCTCGATTACCTGCTTGGCTTCATCCAGTGTGCGGACGAAGGGCACCATGATCTCGACGTTGGTCAGTCCCATTTCTTCGCGGACATGCTTCAGCGCGCGGCACTCGAGCTCGAAGCAGTCGCGAAAGCTGGGGTCGATGAAGCGCGAGGCGCCGCGAAAGCCCAGCATGGGATTTTCTTCGTGCGGCTCGTAGCGCTGCCCGCCGACGAGACTGGAATACTCGTTCGACTTGAAATCGGACAGCCGCACGATCACCGGTTTCGGCGCGAACGCGGCGCCGAGCGTGGCGATGCCCTCGGTCAGTTTTTCGATGTAGAACGTTTTCGGATCCGCGTAGCCGCTGCTGCGCGTGTCGATTTCTTTGCGCAGATCCGGCGGTACGTTCGGATACGCCAGCACCGCTTTCGGATGAATACCGATCATGCGGGCGATGATGAATTCCAGGCGCGCCAGACCGATGCCGGCATTGGGCAGGCGCTGAAAATCGAACGCGAGCTCCGGATTGCCGACGTTCATCGTGATCTTCACCGGCGGCTTGGGCATCGCATCGAGCGATAAGTCGACGATCTCGACCTCGAGCTTGCCGCGGTAGACGTGGCCGGTGTCGCCATCCGCGCACGATACCGTGACAACATCGCCTTCCTGTAGATGCTCGGTGGCATCGCCGCAGCCCACCACCGCGGGAATGCCCAGCTCGCGCGCGATGATCGCCGCGTGGCAGGTGCGCCCGCCGCGATTGGTCACGATTGCCGCCGCTTTCTTCATCACCGGCTCCCAGTCGGGGTCGGTCATGTCGGTCACCAGTACATCGCCGGGTTCGACGCGCGCCATCTCGCTCGCATCGATCACCAGCCGCACCGGGCCGATGCCGACCCGGTTGCCAATTGCGCGCCCGGTGACGACGATCTCGGAGCGCTCCTTCAAGCGATAACGCTTCTGCGTATCGAGCTTTTCGTTGGCCTTCACCGTTTCCGGCCGCGCCTGCAGAATGTAGAGCTTGCCGTCTTCGCCGTCGCGTCCCCACTCGACATCCATCGGGCGTCCGTAATGGTTCTCGATGATCACTGCATAGCGCGCGAGCTCTTCGACCTCGGCGTCGGAGATCGAGAATGCGCGCCGCTGAGTCTCCGGCACGTCCAGCGTGCGCACCGAGCGTCCGGCCTCGCGCTTTTCGCTGAATACCATCTTGATCGCCTTCGAGCCCATGCCACGCCGCAAAATCGCCGGCCGCCCGGCATTGAGCGCAGGCTTGTAGACGTAGAACTCGTCGGGGTTCACCGACCCTTGCACGACCGTCTCGCCGAGACCGTAACTCGATGTGATGAACACGACCTGATCGAAGCCCGATTCGGTATCCAGCGAGAACAGCACGCCGCTCGACGCGAGATCGCTGCGGACCATGCGCTGAACGCCGGCCGACAACGCCACGTCCGCGTGGCTGTAGCCTTTATGCACGCGGTAGGAAATCGCGCGATCGTTGTACAACGAGGCAAACACGTGCTTGATCGCCGCCAGCAGATTATCGATGCCGTGGATGTTGAGGAAGGTTTCCTGTTGACCGGCAAACGAGGCATCGGGCAGATCTTCGGCGGTCGCCGATGAGCGCACGGCGTACGACAGATCCGCGGCACCACTGCCGGCCAGTTGCGCGTAGGCCTGGCGGATCTCCTCGTTCAGCCGCTCCGGCAGCGGCGCATCGGTGATCCAGCTGCGAATCGCCGCGCCTGCTTCGGCCAGCGCGCGCACGTCATCGACGTTCAAAGTCTTAATGCGCGCATCGATGCGCTCGGCCAGCCCACCGTTTGCCAGGAACGTCCGATACGCCGCCGAGGTAGTCGCGAATCCACCCGGAACGCGCACGCCCAGGTGCGACAACTGATTGATCATCTCGCCAAGGGATGCATTCTTGCCGCCCACGCGCCCGACGTCCTGCATGCGCAATTGGTCGAACGGCAGCACGTACGCTTCGTTTGTCATTATGGGGATCTAGAGATCGGTGTTCTGAATGTATTAGTGTGGGAGAATCTTACGCAGTCGAAATTATAGACTTCGCCCTATTGCCTTGCACAATGAAGATGTCGAGCGTCGCATAGCGACTACCAGTTCGCCGGCGTGAGCTGCCGGGCCGCGCGCATACGGTCTCACCAGCGCCCACTCATCAGCCGCGCCCTCGCGCGTCGGCCTCAATCGAATCCCTACTCAAATGACCGCCACTCGCAGCGCTTTTTTCGTATCCGATCGAACCGGCATTACGGCCGAGATGCTCGGCCACAGTTTGCTGACCCAGTTCGACCAGGTCGGCTTCGTCGAAACCACCTTGCCGTTCATCGATTCGGTCGAGCGCGCACAGGAAGCCGTGATTCAGATCAACGAGACCGGCGTGCGCGACGGCCAGCGCCCGATCGTGATCAGCACCTTGGTCGACCAAGAAGTCAGCACGGTGCTGGCCGCCGCCAATGCGCTCGTACTCGATTGTTTCCAGGTGTTCATTGCACCGCTCGAACAGGAATTCGGCGTCGGCTCGTCGCACGCAGTCGGCCGCTCGCACAGTGCGATCAATTCCAGCTACCTCCGCCGCATCGATGCGGTCAATTATGCGCTGAGTTACGACGACGGCCAGGCCACCAAAGAGCTCAGCAACGCCGACGTAATACTGATGGGCGTGTCTCGCTGCGGTAAAACGCCGACCTGTTTGTACATGGCTCTGCAATACGGCATTCGTGCTGCGAACTATCCGCTCATTCCGGAAGATTTCGGGACGATGCGCTTGCCATCGCAGTTGCGCCCTGTGCGTGAAAAACTATTCGGACTCACCATTCTGCCCGACCGGCTGCACCAGATCCGCAGCGAGCGCCGACCGGGAAGCAAATATGCGGACTTGGCCAACTGCATCTCCGAAGTGCGCGAGGCCGAAACGCTGATGCGCAACGAAGGTATGCCCTATCTCGACACGACGTATCGCTCGATCGAAGAGCTTGCCAGTACGATTC
>JBDTMS010000398.1:0-4645 GCA_039934195.1 Betaproteobacteria bacterium | reverse complement strand
AGTCAGTCTGATCACGATATTGCGTAGCTCTCTTACGTTACCTGGGAAGCTGTAATCCATCCATACCTGCTCGGAGCGTGCATCGAGCGAGAATGGCGGCGTGCCGCTTTGCTGAGCGTAGAAGTCGGAGAAAAAAGCGAGCAGCTTGCGCTTATCGTCTCCCAGGTCGCGCAGCGGCGGGACCGTGACGGTGAAAACGCTCAGGCGGTGGTATAGATCGGCACGAAAGCGCCCCGCCTTAACCTCTTGGCGCAAATCTCTATTCGTTGCGGCGATGATGCGAGCCTGGCTCTGGCGGGTTTGCGTTTCCCCAACACGCTGGTATTCGCCGTTTTCCAGCACGCGCAGCAGCTTTGCTTGCAACTCCGGCGGTAACTCGCCGATCTCGTCTAGGAACAGGCTGCCGTCGCGTGCTTCTTCAAAGTATCCCAGGCGCGCCGCGCTCGCCCCGGTGAAGGCGCCTTTGGCGTGTCCGAACAGAGTGGCCTCCACGAGACTCGGCGAGATCGCTGCGCAGTTCAGCGCCAGATAAGGCTTCATCGCGCGCGGGCTCTGCCGGTGCAAAGACGCTGCAACCAGCTCCTTCCCGCTACCCGATTCGCCTTCGATCAGAACCGGGAACGGCGAATGCGCATACTGCCGAACTTGCTGCTTCACCTTGGCGATCGCCGGTTCGCTACCGATGATGCCGGGATCTGCTCCTTGCGCCATGCGCTCGGCCGACGTGATGGTCCGGGCCTTCAGCAGCAGGTCCTTGAGGCGCTGCGGCTCGCACGGCTTGGCAACGATATCGATCGCGCCTAGTGCCCGGGCATGGCGTGCGTTGTTTTCGTCGCTTTGCCCAGACAGCACCAGAATTTTAATGTCGGGCGAGAGCGCGAGGAGCTCATTGATCAACCGAAAACCTTCGTCGGGACGATGCGGCGTCGGCGGCAATCCGAGATCGATCAACGCCAGTTCCGGTGGCGTGTCCATTTGCTGCAACACGCTTTTGACCTGCGCCCGCGATTCCGCCACGAACACGTTGAAGTCGCGTCCCAGCACGAAGTCGAGCGTCTCGGCGATTAGCGGGTCGTCATCGACAATCAGAAGATCCGGCTTGCGCGCGGCGCCGGTGTCGACCTGTCCTGTTGATTCGAGATGTGCCATCTGAATCTCGATCACGCCACCGCAGGGACCGCGTCGTCTATGCATGCGAGGAAGGCTGCTTCGAGGCTCGCGCTTGCATAGCGCGCACGCAAATCCCCCGGCGTCCCGGCAAAACGCAGCGTGCCGCGATGGATTACTGCCATGGTGTCGCACAGCTCTTCCACGTCGGCGAGCGCGTGCGATGTCAAGAAGATCGTACGGCCGTCATCGCGCACTTCGCGCAAACGCTGTTTTAGCAGCGCACGTGCTTTCGGGTCGAGCCCGCTGGTGGGTTCGTCCAAAACGTAGAGTTGCTTGCGACTGAGCAGGCAGGCGGCCAACCCGAGTTTCTGCGTCATGCCTTTGGAAAACGCTCTTACCGGTTTTGCCAGTGCAGATAAATCGAGATCCAGGCCCGTCAGCGTGCGTTCCACATCGTCGCGGCGATACGCCATCTCTTGCAGCGCCAGCATGTACTTCAGGAAATCGCGCCCGGTAAGATAGAACGGCGGATTGAACCGCTCCGGAAGAAAGCTCAGCTGCCGGCGCGATTGCGTGAGCCGGTGGTCTACTCCGAAGATTTCGATGTTGCCGGAATCGGGTTCCGCGAAGTCGAGCAGACATTTGATCAGCGTTGTCTTGCCCGCGCCGTTCATTCCGACCAATCCAAATGTCTGCCCCCCGCGGACCTCGAGAGAAAACCCATCGAGCGCTTCAGCCACGCCGTAGCGTTTGCTGATTCGCTCGAAACGCAAGGCGATGTCCGCAACCGAAGGAGATGTCATGTCGAGAGAATTGAGCGAGCTGGACCCAAACCGCCGGATAACAGTGCGGCAAATCCCAGCAAGATGCAAGCCACTCTGGCGGCCTTGGCCGGTACGCGCGAAACCGGGTTACAATCCGCCGCGTTCAAATCCCAATGTCGTGCGTGAGTAGTCGTCTGGTTTCGGATGCACGCCGGTTCTGCATCGCGGGCGCAAGGCAGATCGCACAGCGCGAATCCTAACGGGCCTCTAATCATGCGCAGCGCCATGCCTATGGCACGTCGTGTAAGTTGAACAGACCTCTCCAGGTGAGCCAAGATCCGCTTGTAGAAATTAAAGACGCTGCTTTCAGTTATGACGCGCGGCCGGTGCTGACCGGCGTGACCATGACTATCCCGCGTGGCCACATCGTTGCGATCATGGGCTTGAGCGGCTCGGGTAAGACGACGATCCTGCGATTGATCGGCGGGCAGATCAAACCGAAGTCGGGCAGCGTGAGCGTTGCCGGCCAGCGCATTCACGATCTCTCGCACGACGCGCTCTATCAGGTACGCCGGCGCATGGGTATGCTGTTTCAGTTCGGCGCCCTGTTTACCGACTTGTCGGTGTTGGAGAATGTCGCATTCCCTTTGCGCGAACATACGAATTTGCCGGATTCGTTCATTCGCGACCTCGTGCTGATGAAGCTGAACGCGGTGGGTTTGCGCGGTGCGGCCGATCTTAAACCGGATGCGCTATCAGGCGGTATGGCGCGACGCGTCGCGCTGGCGCGCGCGATTGCACTGGACCCGATGCTAATCATGTACGACGAGCCATTTACGGGGTTGGATCCGATCTCTACCAGCGTCATCGCGAATCTGATGCGCAAGCTAAACGATGCGCTTGGAGCGACTTCGATCATGGTCACACACGATATCCACGACGCATTCAAGATTGCGGATTACATCTACTTTGTCGCGAATGGCCGCATCGTCGCGGAAGGGACGCCGGCAATCGTGCGCGAGTCGTCCGAACCGTTCGTTCGCCAGTTCGTACACGGGGAAACCGACGGCCCGGTGCCGTTTCAAATTCCGGCGAAGCCGTATGCCGATGACCTCGGCCTCGGACAACAGCCATGATAGGGATCGCCGATCGCGCGCTCAGATCCATTGGGCATCTGCTCGTAGATGGTATTTGGAAACTCGGATCCGGCGCGCGCTTCTCCGGTTATGTGTTGTTACGATCGGGGCAGACCGTGCGGCGCCCGCAGTTGCTGTTGAACGAGATTTTCTTCAGCGGCACGCTCTCGCTCATCATCATCGTCGTATCGGGCATGTTCGTCGGCCTCGTCCTTGGGCTGCAAGGCTACGAAACCCTAAAACGTTATGGCTCGGCCGATGCGCTGGGTACACTGGTTGCGCTGTCTTTGGTGCGTGAGCTCGGCCCGGTCGTGGCGGCGTTGTTGTTTGCGAGCCGCGCAGGTTCGGCAATTACCGCGAAGATCGGCATCATGCGCTCGACTGAGCAACTGACCGCCATGGAGATGATGGCGGTGGACCCGTTTGCGCGCGTTCTCAGTCCGATTTTCTGGGGCGGCACGTTGTCGATGCCGCTCTTGGCCGCGATTTTTAGCGCCATGGGCGTGTTCGGCGGTTACCTGATTGGCGTCGTTGTCATCGGCGTTGACTCCGGCGCGTTCTGGTCACAGATGCAAGCGAGCGTCGATCTGCGCGAAGATATCCTCAACGGCGTATTCAAGAGCTTCGTGTTCGGCGTCGCCGTGACCTTGATCGCCCTGTTCGAAGGCTACGACGCAGAGGCGACTGCCGAAGGCGTCTCGTATGCGGTGACGCGAACCGTCGTCACCTCGGCGCTCGCCATTCTCGCGCTCGACTTTATCCTCACCTCGTTCATGTTCACCGGAATCTGACTATGAAGCGCACGACGGTAGATTTATGGGTCGGAGTGTTTGTCGTCGCCGGCCTTATCTCATTGCTCACGTTGGCTCTCAAGGTGGGCAACGCCAACACGATTCCCGCCGCTCACGCCTACTCCGTGTACGCCGAGTTCGATAATATCGGCGGGCTGAAAACGCGGGCGCCGGTGAAGAGCGCCGGCGTAGTAGTGGGCAGGGTCGATGTTATCGCCCTGGACAAACAGAACTATCTGGCGAAAGTCACGATTCGGTTAGCCGATCAATACAAATTCCCGATGGATACGACGGCATCTATCCTGACTTCCGGATTGCTGGGCGAGCAATATATCGGATTGGATGCGGGCGGCGACACCACTGAGCTCAAGCAGGGCGATCGGATCAGGCTCACGCAGTCGGCCGTGGTGTTGGAGAAGCTCATCGGTCAATTTTTGTACGGCAAGGCAGCCGAAGGCGGAACCAAGAAGTGATAGGTTGCGGTCAAAGCCAGTCAACGACAATATTTAGAGGTGCCAGAACATGACGAGAAGCAGATCGCTGAGCGAAACCTTGGGAGCATGCGTGGGAGGGCTGGCGCTTGCCGTCATGCTTTTCGCAGCGCCCGCGTACGCGCAGGAAAGCCCGGACAAACTGGTGCAGAAAGTCGCCGACGAGGTATTGCAGACTCTGCGCACAGACCCGGATCTGCGGGCCGGCAGTCAAGCCAAAATGGCTCAGCTCATCGAACAGAAGGTCGCGCCGCATTTCGACTTCGACCGGATAACGCGTCTTGCGGTCGGCCGCAACTGGCGGCAAGCGACACCTGAGCAGCAGAAGCTGCTGGTCGACAATTTTCGCTCGA
>JBDTMS010000397.1:0-4645 GCA_039934195.1 Betaproteobacteria bacterium | reverse complement strand
CTGCCCGCGCCGCCATCGAGCGTGTCGTTGCCGGCATCGCCTTCTAGGTAGTCGGCGCCATTCTCTCCGTACAGCTCGTCATTTCCGTTTCCTCCGTACAGCGAGTCAGCATGTTTACCGCCTCGGATCCCTCGTGTGCCGGAGTCGCTAGCGTCAGCGCCGAAGCGATACTGACCGTTCAAATCGTTGCCAAGTACCAGCCCGCTCGCTCGATCCTCAAAAAGAATCGACTGCGTGGAATCTGGTGAGCCGTCTTCTTGAAGAGGCGACAGATCGGCAGCGAAGACCACGAGCTTCTGATGCAAAAATGCACTTCTGTCCTTAATCCACCGGTTGGTAATCGCACCTTGGCCGGTAGATTGGTTGACGACATCCAGCTCACCGTTTGCATCGTGTAGCGCATAGTCCATTTCCGTAACGACGAATGGATTAAGTTTAGAAAGCGCGTATCTATAAGCAACCTGCGTCAAGGCGCCGTCGATCAGATTTTGAAGCGTTTTCTTGGCCAAACTTTCTACGTGAGCGACAGGATAGGTACCCAAGATATTCTTCACTTGCAGCAGCGTTTCGTAAAACGCTTCACGCGCCGCCAAAGCGCCTTTCCATGTCCCAAAAAGGTTTTCTTTCCCTATAGCACTAGAAGTAGGCAACTCCGTGCCGCCACCCGGGAGCAATGTATCGCCCACGAAAAGCCGATAGAGGGCTTCGGTAAGGCGCTCCTCGCTCGTGGGTACATTGTCGGATGCCATTTCATATAGCGCAGTCATATCCTGCGTCGTTAGACTGGTATTCATTGAGTAGAGCAGCGACTGTAGCGATAACGCATCGAGCAGGGGCTCAATGACGTGGCTATTAGATTCAGTCGGGATGTCGATATGATTGCCGTAAATGGCAGCTCCTGTGAGATTGCTCGACACCACACTTGTGTCGTCGCCAGGCGCTAAGTCTTCGCTGCTTAAATTCACGAACGTAAGTGGGCTAAAGCTGCTGAGTGCTTCGGGAGCCGCTACCGCTTTGAACAACTGAAGCAGACCGTCGGTAAGTTTCAGCGCACCAGGGATCACATTAGCAAAGTCCGCCCCCATTGCACTTATTAGCAACCCCATAAAAGGGCCGCTCGGTGCTATCGCGCTGTCAGCAAATGTAGGATCGAACCCAGCGGCGTCGTAGAGATAGACCTCAGAATTAAAGACATCCGGAAACAGCCTCGCCGCTAACGCTGCTAGATGTCCGCCCAAAGAATGACCAGTGACGGTCAGTTTTTTGCCAGCCTCAATCACACCTAGACCTTGGCCATCATTTGTTATGGAGAAGTCGATGTAGACCGTCGTCGGAACCAATTCTCCTTCGATTGCGCTCTGACCTCTCATCGCGACACTGGCCGACGAGGTAGGTGAAAGCGAAGTGACGATATGTAATTGCTTGACGTGAGTATCAGCCGCATCGGCTCTCAGGCATGTGATGTAGTTCACCATGGACACTGCCTGCGGCAATGACATGCCGAGAATTCCGATGGCGGCCAAATCCGCTTCGACAAGATCAACTCGATCATCGAAATTGGGTTCTGTGCCGCGGACGGCTAGCACTTTCTCGCCGTTTTGCTCGAATAGAGTGGCGGCGAAACCGGTTTTGTCCGTTGAACCGGGAATGTCGCCGCCGGTGTAGGAGCGAACTTCCCAGATAGGCACATGATACTTATTGGCTGGGTTAAACAGATATTGCGCCAACGACAACGGGATACGGTCTTGATTGTCTGCTTCGGCCGCGAATACTGCGCCTTCAATCAGCGGCTTGCCTGATGCGAGTTGATCGCTGTTCGCCAACTTCATACCGATACGTATGTACGATGCTGTGCTGAGCGCAGCGTATTTGTAGTAATTAGCAATCGTCATTGACGAGGGCATGTCTTTAATCCTCGGTGGTTGCGATGTTCCCGTAAAGCAATGGTCATTTTGGAAGCAGCACTTGTTCGTAGAGCGCTCCTCTCAAAGGGTACATACCGCGGCACAAAATCAGCGGTCTGTCGAGTCCGATATAAAACCAAGGTGCGCCCCGCGTATAGATCGTTTCTCTCGCGAGTACCATGCTGGTCTCGCTGTCTACGACAACGGATTCTATTTTTGTGATCTTGTGTGCCACTTGCGTGTGGCGGTCTGGATTGCGGTAGTGATACCGTGCCATGGGTTGGTCTAATACCTGCGGGTGCCATTGCCCACCCTGCTTTTCCAGATGGACAACCTTGTCCTTAAATCTCATTTCCAGGAACGTGTAACCGCTCCTATCGAATGCGGCAGCAGCTTGTGGAGTTGGCGGCCCCGCATGAGTTTCATTAGTATCGTCGTAAAATCCATCGACGAGGACCTTCTGGTAGATAAACACACCAGCGCCTTCGCACAGTCGAGCAAACCGATACGAGATCATGAATTCTTCGGTCCAGGGTGCCACTAACACGACGACGACCACCGTCCAAGTCACCAACCCGCTGAACTTTCGGCCGACCATCTTTACCCAGAACAGCCACCAGAGGCCAATAGCAATCAGATACAGGATTGCGAGGAACATGTAGCTAAAAATGCTTTGATAGTAGAAGCTCAACGTGTCTCTCCGTTTTTGAATCTGTTGCCGACTATCCGAGGGTGGCAATGCAGCTTTTGATAAGATCTCACCGTTCCCGCCCTGCCTCTTGCACCGTCTTCTGCACCGGCGACAACAAATACGCCATCACCGTACGACTGCCGAGATTGATCTCAGCAGTCACCTGCATACCCGGCGAGAGCTTTTTGCGCACGCCATCCCGTTCGAGGTACGGCGTGTTGAGCGTGACCAGCGCGCGATAGCTCAACGGCGCGTGGCCTTCATCTTGTGACCCATGCTTCTTATCGTCGGACGCGTTGCCCTGCTCGGTCGAATCGGGACTCAGATGCTGCACTTCGCCGGCGACCATGCCGTATTGTTGGAATGGATACGCAGCGAGCTTGATTTTTGTCGGCTGTCTGGTTTGCACCGAACCGGCGTCGACGTTGTCGATCCAGACTTCAGCGACCATCGCTTCGTTGATCGGCACCAAGGTCATCAGCACCGTGCCCGGCTGCACGACACTGCCGAGCGTATGCGTGGAAAGATCTTTGATGAATCCGTCTTGCGGCGCTTTCAATTCGAGCAAGCCTTCGCGATGCGCTTGCTTGGCGGTGTCTTGTCCGAGCTTGCGATATTGGCCTTCGGCATCGATGCGCTCGTTGAGCAGCTGGCTGCGATAGCTCGAAGTGATCTGCGCGATGCGCTGCTCGGATTGCGCGATCGCTTGATGCAAACTGCCCACCGTGTGGGTCTGCGCTTTGAGCTCGCCTTCTTTCTCCATGCGTGCGCGTTTCTTGTCCATCGCCATCAGCTTGCCGGCGAAGCCTTCTTTCGCCAGTAGCGCCCAGCCTTCGTCTTGCGCGACGAGCACCGGCAGCGTGTCCTCCAGCGAGGCCTTGACCGCACCCACACTGGCCAAGTCTTCGCGCGCTTTGCGCAGGGTGGCTTGCTGCTCGCCGAGGCTGTCGAGATAGGCCTGGCGGCGCTGGCCATATTGCGCTTGGACCTGTGCGAACAATTCCGGCGCATCATCGTTCAAGTGTTTGAGCGGCGTGCCGGCAAGCTCCGCGTCGATGCGGCGCAGTTGCAGGCTCTTCAGTTGCCGCTCGCTCGCCAGCGATTTGCCGTCCGCGTCCGAAACACTCGCATCCATCCGCGCAAGTACTTGTCCGGCTTTTACCTGATCGCCTTCCTTGACCAGGATCTGCTTGACGATGCCCGACTCGAACGGCTGCACGATTTGCAGATAGCTCTGCGGCACCAGCTTGCCGTGCGCCACCGCGATGATGTCGAGCCGGCCGAATAAGGTCCACAGCACTAGGATCGCGAACAGCAGCATCGTTGCATGCAGCACCACGCGCGGCAGCGGTGAGGGCGGTTTGTCTTGCACGCGTACGAGGCCTGGGGCGAAGTCGAGCGCTTCGGCTTTGAGTTTGAACAAACGTGTGGTTAGTTGCATGGTGTGGGTCTCAATTTTCAGTGGCGCTTAATGCGTCGATCCGGCACGGGTTTGCGGCATCGCTGGCTGACCGATGGCGTCGAGGCGAACAATGTGGTCTAGCTTCAAACCATTGGGCACCTGGTGCGTGATCAACAACATGGTCACCTGGCCTTTCAGCGCATTGATGGTCTTGGCAAACTGCTCCGCGGTGGCGTGATCTAGATTACTTGTCGCCTCATCGAAGATCAGAATCTTCGGGCGCTTGAGCAACGCACGCGCAATTGCAATGCGTTGCTTCTGGCCACCGGAGAGGCCAACGCCGTGCTCGCCGATCTCGGTTTGATAGCCCTGCGGCAACTGCTCGATCGTGTGATGGATCTCGGCCATCTGGCACACCTGCACGACGTCTTGGAAGCTCGCATGCGGATTGGCAAGGATCAGATTGCTGTAGATGGTGCCGGAGAACAGCGTGGTCTCCTGCGGTACCACGCCGAAGTTTTGTCGCAATGCATTGGCCGAGAGGTGTCTGGTGTTCTGGCCATCGATCTTGATCTGACCGCTGGACGGCAGATAGAAGCCTTGCAGCAGTTTGGCCAGGGTGCTCTTGCCGCTGCCCGATGGTCCCAT
>JBDTMS010000396.1:0-4646 GCA_039934195.1 Betaproteobacteria bacterium | reverse complement strand
CCGAACCGGGCAAAGGTCTCGAGCTCCTCGAACTGCGCGTAGGCGAGCTTGAGGTTGCCTGCCACCTCGCGGTACGCTGCCCGCTGTGCCTTGCCACCGACGCGAGATACCGATTTACCGACGTCGACGGCCGGCAGCACACCCAATTCGAACAACGACGGCGAGAGATAAATCTGCCCGTCGGTGATAGAGATCAGATTGGTCGGAATATAAGCAGAGATGTCCTGTGCTTCGGTTTCGATGATGGGCAGCGCCGTCAACGATCCGCCGCCGAGCTCC
Source organism: Betaproteobacteria bacterium (assembly GCA_039934195.1). Lineage (GTDB taxonomy): Bacteria > Pseudomonadota > Gammaproteobacteria > Burkholderiales > SHXO01 > SHXO01. The sequence continues at coordinate 4,367 of JBDTMS010000396.1, read as the reverse complement.
GGGCGCAAATGCGTCGCGCGCTCGAGCAGCCGCGCATGGAGATAGAAAATGTCGCCGGGAAAAGCCTCTCGGCCCGGCGGCCGACGCAGCAGCAGAGATAACTCGCGATAAGCGCGCGCATGTTGCGTGAGATCGTCGTACACGATCAGCACATCGTGCCCCTGCTCCATGAAATGCTCCGCGATGCTGGTCGCGGCATAAGGCGCGATGAAAGCAAGACCCGGTGGGTCGTTGCCTTCGGTCACCACGACGACGGTGTAATCCATCGCGCCGTTTTCGCGCAGGGTTGCGACGGCCTTCGCGACGGCGGACGCGCGCTGACCGATGGCGCAGTAAACGCACAGCACACTGTGGTCGCGCTGGTTCAAGATGGTGTCGATCGCAATGGCGGTCTTGCCGGTCTGGCGGTCGCCGAGAATCAACTCGCGTTGGCCGCGGCCAACCGGAATCAGCGCATCGACGACTTTCAGGCCGGTTTGCAGCGGCACCGTGACGGGCGCGCGATCCATGATGTGCGGTGCCGGACGTTCGATGGGGCGGCGTGCGCTGGAAATGACCGCACCATTGCCGTCCAGCGGACGGCCCAATGGACTGATAACGCGTCCGATCAACCCGTCTCCCACCGGCACGTCCATCACGTGTCCGCGGCGTTCGACTTCGTCGCCCGCATGCAAACGCGAGAAGTCGCCCAGCAGGACGACGCCGATTTCGTATTCATCCAAGTTGAACGCGATGCCGTAGAGATCGCCGGGAAACCGCAGCACCTCCTCAAAACCAGCCCCCGGCAAACCGGAGACTTTTGCGATCCCGGTAGCGATGCTGGTGATCGTGCCGACCTCGCGTGGCCGCAATTCCGGCGCGAACGTTTCCCGCGCTTGGCGCATTCCCGCAAACACGCTATCGAAAACGCCCTCGAGGCTCTCGGGCTCTATGCTCATTGGGTTTTCGCTGCGGGCTGTTGCTGTTGAGGTTTTGCTGTTTCGGGCTTTGGTTGTTCAGGTGCAGGCGCGGCGGCGGCCTTGGGTTTGTCCCGCTCTTTTAGCAGCTCGTCGACGCCGTGTTCCAGCGACGCCAGATAGTCCGCGATGCTCCAAGCGACTTTTTGCCCATTCGTGCTGAGCTCGATCCCGCTGATCAGGTCCGGCGCGGTTTCGAACCGAACCGGGATTTCAGCGGAAAACGTTTCGTTCAGCGCAGTTTGGATCGCTGTGCGCTGCGCTTCCGGCAGGTCAAATGCGCTGCGCACGAGCGCGGGGGTGGATGCTGTTTTCAGGGCCTCGGCCAGCCCTTGTTTCGCGTTGCCGTCCAACGCGCGCAAGCGGCGAATGAAGACTTCTACGACGCGGTCTTCCAGACTCGTCGTGGCGAGATCGGTCAAAGCCTTGCGTGCGATGGCAAACACTTCTTGTTGAGCCCGGCGGCTGATGGCTTGCTGCAGGTTATGGGCGTCATTGAGCAGCGTTTCTTGCCGCTTCGCACTCAGCGCATCGGCTGCCTGTCGCGCTTGATCGAGCAGCCGCTGGCGTTCGGCATTCGCTGCGGCCGTAGCTTCGCTCAGCAGTGCGGCGCGCTGCTCGTCGAGCGCCTGATTCTTGTGCTGGAACGCGTCGCGCTCGGTCTGTGCTTCGGCCTTTTTTGCATCGGCGTCCGCCAGTTCTTTCGCGATGCGCGATTCACGCGCGTCGATGGCATGGAGAATGGGCTGGTAGAGATAGCGCTTCAGCAACCACACCAGGATGACGAAGTTGAGCGCTTGCGCACCGACGGTGAACCAATCGATGAGCATGGCTTACTTCCCCGCGGTTTGCGCGATGACGTGATTCCAGAACGGGTTGGCGAAAATGAGAATCATCGAGACCACGAAGCAGTAGATGGCCGTGGACTCGATCATCGCCAAGCCGACGAACAAAGTCCGCGTGATGGTGGCGGAAGCATCGGGCTGTTGCGCAAGTGAAGTGAGTGCCGTCGCAACGGCGCGGCCTTCCGCCAGCGCCGGACCCATGGTGCCGAAGCCGGTGGTAATGCCGGCAATCAGGATCGATGCCACCGCGATAATCGTCATGCTATCCATAGCGTTTGCCTTTGTCGTAGTTCATTGCTTCAAGCTCGGCTCGGTTTCAGGCCTGTGCTTGCGGACCAGCGTCGCGGCAGCGATGTAGACCGCTGCCAATATGCTGAAGATGTACGCCTGCACCATGCCGGTCAGCAGACCGAGCGCCGTCATGACGATCGGGAACAGGAACGGTGTGATGGTGAGCAGAATCGCGATGATCATCGCCCCGCTCATCATGTTGCCGAACAGGCGCACGGCGAGCGCCAGCGTGCGCGAGAGCTCGCTGATGATATTGAACGGCAGCATGATGAGCGTCGGCTCGATATAGGACTTGAGGTAGTTGCCCACGCCTTGCTCCGCGATGCCGAACGACGGCACGGCCACGAACACACACAGCGCGAGCGCAGCAGTGGTCGATAGCGAGCCGGTCGGCGGCTCGTAGCCTGGGATGATCGTGCACAGGCTGGCCGTGGCGACGAACAGGAACAGCGTGCCGAGAAAGCCGAGATAGCGTCGCGGTTGGCGCAGGCCCACTTCTTCGATTTGTTTCTCGATGCCGGTGACGACGATTTCCAGCAGATTCTGCCAGCGGGAGCGTTGCAGACCGGTGGAGAGATTACGCGTGATGAGCTTTGCACCGACGGCCAGCACGAGCATCAGTCCCCAGGTGAACAAGATGGTGGCGTTGAGCTTGAAGAATCCATGTTGCCAGTAGATCAGCTCGTCGGGACTAAGGCGCATCGCGAGCCTCTCGTGCCGGGCGGGTTCGGAACTGTTCTGACCACCGGGGCAGCCAGGTTACAACCATGCGTGCCATGACAAATCCAAACAGACACAGCAGCAGCCGCTCCCAATGCGCGCCGGAGACGAAGTAAAAACCAGCCACGGTGATACTCATCCGCAGCAGCGCACTGCCGAAGAACCACGCGGCCGCGTGCTCGGACGCAACGCCCCTGCGAACGGTCCAGTAAAGGCCGCCGAAGAAAATCGCGCCGAGCAGGACACCCGCTGCCCAAGCCATCACCAATGTCAGCGTCTCACTCATCGATACCCTGCTGTTCGTCCCGCATGGCCTGGTCTTCCTTGGCGACCCAATGCCACGCATTCCAGCAACCGATCACGAGCCCGGCAACCAGCAACGCCAGCGTCCACGCATGCCTGCCCGGATGGTGCTTGTCCAGCCAGAGCCCGAGCGCCGTGCCGAGCAGTGTCGGCACAACCACCGACCAGCCGATCAGTCCCATCGTGCCCAGGCCGAACCAGACGCCCGGCGCGGGATTGCGCTGCGCCTTGAGCTTGCGCGTCGCTTTCGCGCCGATCTGCCCGGCGAAGCCCGGTGCGGCGTCCGATGTTTCTCTGTCGGGTACGTCACTCATGCTGGAAGGTCGCAAAGCGGCGGAGAAATCCAGTTTCCAACTTCGCCATGGCCGAGCGCACGCTTTGCTCTTGCGCGTCCAGGTTCAGGAATTCTTGCGCCACCGAATCGCGTAATCGGGCGAGGTCCGTTCCGCCGATCGCGTGGCGCACGGACACGAGCACGTCCGGCCCGGTTTTGATCAGCACGCCCGCATCGACCGCGACGTAAACCTCGCCCCCCGATTCGGCTTCGTAGATCAGAATCCCAGGCGTGAGCGCCGCTACACAGTCGAGTCGGTGCGGCAACAGTCCGAACGAGCCGTCACTCGTCTCTGCGACGATGCGCAAGACGCCGGTCTTCTCTGCGAAGATTCCGAAGGGAAGCAAAATCCTAAGATTCATGCGTGTCGACGGCATGTTCGACTTTCGTAGGCGCTGTCGTCGCAGGTTGCGGAGGCGGCTCGGGCGCGGGTTTACCAGCGGATTCGGCGGCAAGCTTCGGCTGAGCTTGATCCTCTTTGGACGGCTGCGGGGCAGGTCTTGCCTTTGTCTTCGCTTCGTCGATCGTCCCAATCATGTAGAGCGCGCTCTCCGGGTAGTCTTGGAATTCGTCGCGCAGGATGCGCTCGCAGCCATCGAGCGCGTCCTCGACGCTGACGAGCTTGCCTTTGAGGCCGGTGAACTGCTCGGTCGTGAAAAACGGCTGCGTGAGAAAACGCTCCAACCGGCGGGCGCGCGTGACTACGTTGCGGTCATCCGGCGCAAGCTGCTCGAGGCCGAGCATGGCGATGATGTCCTTGAGCTCTGCGTATTGCGCAAGCGTGCGCCGAATTTCCTGCGCTAATTTGTAGTGGCGTTCGCCGACGATGCCCGGCGTAGTCATCTTCGAGCTGGATTGCAGCGGATCGATGGCCGGAAACAGACCTTCGCTCGCGCGCTTGCGCGAGAGCACGATCGA
>JBDTMS010000395.1:0-4658 GCA_039934195.1 Betaproteobacteria bacterium | reverse complement strand
ATGCGCGCGAGATCGGCGACGATCGGCTTGCCGGAAATATCTTTGCCGAGCGCCAAGGTCAGCGCCGATCCCATGTCGGCATACACCTGCGAGCTCAGAATCTCCGACAAGCGCACGACCTGGCGTTTCGGATTCGGAATCTCGAGGCCCATGTACGATTTACTGGGGATCGTTTCCACCACGCGGATGCTGACCACCGACAATGCGCGCGCCAGATCCTTCACCAGATTGACGATCTGACTGCCCTTTACGCCAACCGCAGGCTCGATCTCGAAGCGCGTGATCACCGGCCCCGGTTGCGCCGCGACGACTTTGACTTCGATGCCGAAATCGAGCAGCTTCTTTTCGATCAAGCGCGAGGTGTATTCGATCGTGTCCGCCGACAGCACCTGCAGATCACCGCCGGCTTCGTCGAGCAAATGCAGCGGCGGCAGCGGCGAGTCGGGCAAATCTTCGAACAACGGTTTCTGCTTCTCGCGGGCAACCCGCGTCGATTTGATGATTTCCAACTCGGGCTGCTCGATGCGAACCGGCTCATGGTCGTCGAGGATCTTCTTCTCTTCTTCGACGATGACGTCACGTCGCGTGGCGGCCTTCTCGCCGATCTTTCGATCGCGTGAGGCTTCCCAGCGCGCGAGCGCAAGGGCCCAGCCGCGTTCGATGCGCGTGCCCACCCATTCCGATGCTTCGAGCCATGACAGTCCGCTGAACAGGCTGAGCCCGATGCCTGCAACGAACAGCAAGGTCAAGGTGCCGCCGGTGTAACCGAACCAGCGGCTGAACAGATCTCCCACCGCGACACCCGCCATGCCGCCGGGGGAAAGCGGCAATTGCACGTGGAGCGAGTGCAGGCGGAGCGACTCGAGGCTGGCGCTCGCCAGCAACAACGCGAAGAAGCCGGTGCAAGCTATCGCGAACGAGCGCCGGTCGGCGGGCTGCGAGACATCGAGCCGCCGGTAACCCCAGTGGATCGCGAACAGCATGAACACGATCCACCAGTAGGCAGACAGACCGAACAGATAAAGCACGAGATCGGCGGCATACGCACCGAAGCGCCCGCCCGCGTTGTGGATCTCGTCGCTGGACGTGCTGTGCGACCAACCCGGATCGGCGGAATCGTAGGTGAACAGGACGATCACCGCATAGACGGCCATCAGCACCAGCACCAGCCACCAGGCTTCGCGCGCCAGCGCAGCCAGCCGCGGCGGCCACGCTCTGCGCGCGGCGGCCTTGGGGCTAGTTCTGGATTGCATGGGGGGCGACTAGTTCAAGCATGAGGCATTATACGGTTCCGCCATTGTGGGCGAACTACGGGGGCGGCGAACTACGCAGGTCCAAGCGCTGAGCAGCAACCGCATTTCCTGGACTGCGCGCACTCCGATGCGCGATGACCTTGCTCGACACTGACGCGCGGCAACTGATAGATTCCTGGCTTTGCATCTTTTTGGCCCCATCTTAGTTTCATGAGCACCCCAACCAAACATGCGCGCCTGCTCATCCTCGGCTCCGGACCGGCCGGCTATACCGCGGCCATTTACGCAGCGCGAGCCAATCTATCGCCCGTCCTGATAACCGGCATGGCGCAAGGCGGCCAATTGATGACCACGACCGACGTGGACAACTGGCCGGCCGATGCAGCTGGTGTGCAAGGCCCGGAGCTGATGGAGCGCTTCATGAAACATGCTGAGCGCTTCGAGACGCAGATCATCTTCGACCACATCAATGAAGTCGGGCTTAAAGAAACCCCGTTCCGGTTGCACGGCGATCAGGCGACGTACACCTGCGATGCGCTGATTATCGCAACCGGCGCTTCGGCAAAATATCTCGGCATTGCGTCGGAAGAGAAATACATGGGCCGCGGTGTCTCAGCCTGCGCGACCTGCGATGGTTTTTTTTATCGCGGCAAAGACGTCGCCGTCGTCGGCGGCGGCAACACCGCGGTCGAGGAAGCGCTGTACCTCTCCAATATCGCGAAGAGCGTGACGGTCGTGCATCGCCGCGACAAATTCAGGTCGGAGAAAATTCTCGCCAATCGCCTCATGGATAAAACCCGGCATGGCAACGTGCGCGTCGAGTGGAATCACACGCTCGACGAAGTGCTCGGCGATAAGAGCGGCGTGACGGCAGTCCGCATCAAGAGCACGCAGAACGAGACATCGCGCGACCTCGCGGTGCATGGCCTGTTCGTCGCGATCGGTCACACGCCGAACACGCAGCTCTTCGAAGGTCAGTTGGAGATGCGCGGCGGCTACATCGTCACGCACGGCGGCCTGGAAGGCAATGCGACCGCGACCAGCATACCCGGCGTGTTCGCAGCGGGCGACGTGCAGGATCACGTCTATCGCCAGGCGGTCACCAGCGCTGGAACCGGCTGTATGGCCGCGCTCGACGCCGACAAATACCTCGATGGCTTGGCGCATTAAAGCTTAAACCCAAAACGGGTGGTGTCTCGCGTTGGATCGCTCGCCTATGCAATAACCCCTGCGGCGGCGCGATGTGCATGCGCCAAGCCGGTATCCGCAAGCCAGGCACGTCTACAAGCCTGGCGCGAACGTAAGCATTGTCATGAGACCGAGACTAGAACCGTGAGCAAGCGAGGCGGCAAACAGCAACCCGCGGACGATCCGGTACAGGAATTCCTCGAAGCCGTGCGAGACGTCACGCCCTTGCCGCAAACCAATCGCGTCACGCACGCCGGCACGCCCCCCGCTCCCGTACCGTTTCAACGGCTGCAAGACGATCGCCAAGTGCTGCGGGACAGCCTGAGCGATCAAATTCCCGCCGAGCTCGAGCTGGAAACCGGCGAGGCACTGAGCTTCGCGCGTCCGAACGTGTCGCGGCAGGAGCTGCGCAAGCTGCGTGCGGGTCATTGGGCGATACAAGACCAGCTCGATCTGCATGGGATGCGCACGGACGGCGCGCGCACCCTGCTCGCAGATTTCCTCGCGCTGGCGGTAAAGCGCGGACTGCGCTGCGTCCTGGTGGTGCACGGAAAAGGCTTCGGCTCGAACAACGGCGAGCCCGTACTGAGGCGCAAAGTCGCGAGCTGGCTGGCCCAACGCGGCAACGTGCTCGCGTTTTGTCAGGCGCGTCCCGGCGATGGCGGCAGCGGCGCAGTGGTGATATTGCTGAAGGGCGTAAAAACTAGGACGGTCGACGCGGACGCGAGCGATACGGACGAGGATTGACTGCAGCGCTTAAGTATCGCGCTGGCGAAACGCCGTAGAGCTTGGGAGTTTCCGCCGTGTTCGCGGGCCGATTTCTTCGAGCGGCGCCGCTTGCGCTTTAAACCGCCGCCGCGTCGGTTTCGCCGGTGCGAATGCGGATGACCTGCTCGACACTGGTGACGAAGATTTTCCCGTCGCCGATCTTGCCGGTGCGCGCCGCCTTGACGACCGCATCGATCGCAGCGTCCAGCAGAGTGTCCGGCACCACAACTTCGACTTTGACCTTCGGCAGGAAGTCCACGACATACTCGGCGCCGCGATACAGCTCGGTGTGGCCTTTCTGTCGTCCAAAGCCTTTCACCTCGGTCACCGTCAAGCCGGTGACGCCAATTGCCGAGAGCGCCTCGCGCACTTCATCGAGCTTGAACGGTTTTACGATGGCTTCGATCTTCTTCATGTGCGCTCTCCTAGAACTTCCGACTTCGGTGCTGCCCGCCTCGCCGCCGCCGATGCTTCAGGGGCGCCGCCGACTTCCCAGCGTCCTACCAAGGCTGGCGACTTCGGTGCAGCCGAATTTCAATGCGCTCCGAGATCATCCCGGATGCAGGTGCAGTATAGTTCAGCATCGCCCAGTAAATAAACGATTACGCGGAAGTTGCGCTTGGCGGTATCGGCGTGCGCCGCTGTTGCCGCCGTAGACGCTGCGCTTCGCCGACGTCCACTCACTCACGACAACACACTAACGTCGCTCGTGCTTCCGCTGCCTGGAAGCCCGGCATTTTCAATTCGCGTGACCGATCCCAAGCTGCAAACACGCATCCTCGACTCACTCGCGACCATTCCCGCCACGCAGTGGGATGCGCTCGCGGGCGACAACCCGCTACTCAGTCACGCTTTCCTGCACGCGCTGCACGAGACTGGCTGCGCATCCGAGGACACCGGCTGGGCGCCCTGCTTCATCACGCTGTGGCATGGCCAATCGCTAGCGGCAGCGATGCCGTTGTACTCCAAGAGCCACTCGTACGGTGAATATGTATTCGACTGGAGCTGGGCCGATGCCTATCAGCGCCACGGGCTCGACTACTATCCGAAGCTGCTGTGCGCGGTGCCGTTCACCCCGGCATCGGGCCCGCGTTTGCTCGCCCCCACGCCGGAGCTACGCGCAAGCCTCTTGCGTGCCGCTCTGGAAATCGCCAAGGCGACGCACGTGTCGTCGTTGCATATTTTGTTTCCGCCATCGGAGCAGGCGGGCGATTTCGATCACGCCGGCCTGATGCTGCGCACCGGGGTGCAGTTCCATTGGAACAATCCGGGTTACGCAAGCTTCGACGATTTCTTAGGCGCGATGAATCACGACAAGCGCAAAAAGATCAAACAGGAGCGTCGGCGCGTGCGCGAGGCAGGCATCGAGTTCGCGTGGCTCGACGGCCGCACTGCGTCGGACAGTCAGTGGGACTTCTTCACGCGCTGCTACAACCGCACCTACAAAGC
>JBDTMS010000394.1:0-4673 GCA_039934195.1 Betaproteobacteria bacterium | reverse complement strand
CAGCTCATCGAAAGCGGTTTAGAGATTTTGAACGACGGCAAACGCAAGGAGATCTACAAGAAAGCGCAGCAGACGATCATGGACGAAGCGCCGTGGGGCTTCATCGCATATCCGAAGTACACGATCGCGCGTAAGAAGGCGCTCAAGGGGCTAACTTACTACGTCTCCAACAGTCTCCGGTTCCAGGATTTCTATTTGTAACCGGTGAGATCAACGCTGGAGGGCGGCTCGCTTCGAACCGCTCTCCGGCAGATGAACGGATCGAAGCATGTATGACCGTATCGACCTCGCCTGGCGGATCGCGCTTACGCGGCCTCGCTTCGCGCTGGGCTATATCATCGTGTTCTTAGTCACGGTGCTCGCCGTGTTCGCGCCGTGGATCGCGCCGTACTCACCGATCACCGCCGATCCATCGCGCTTTCTCGAGCCGCCGAGCTGGAGTCATTTGCTCGGCACCGACGCGGTCGGCATGGATATCTTCAGCCGTACGATCTATGCGCCGCGCGTAGACCTGACGATTGCAATCCTAGGAACGTTGATTTCTGCTGTTGTCGGCTCGCTACTAGGCGCGCTCGTCGGTTTCTACAGCGAGGGCCATGGCTTCCGCTCGGCAATCAGCTATACCGTAATGCGCGCGGCCGACGTGCTGCAGGCGTTTCCTGTCTTCGTCTTCGCCATCGCGCTGGTGGCCAGCCTCGGCCAGAGCCTGCATACGGTGGTGATGGCGATCGCGTTCGTGAACATCCCGATCTATCTGCGGCTCATGCGCGCACAGGTGCTGACCATTCGCAGCATGCGTTACGTCGAAGCCGCACAAGTCGCGGGCCTGTCGGATTTCTATACGATCACGCGTCACGTCATTCCGAATGCGATGGCGCCGGTTCTCGCGCAAGTCTCGGTGAACATCGGCTGGTCGATACTGCTCACATCAGCGCTGAGCTTCATCGGCGCCGGCGTGCGTCCGCCGACGCCGGAATGGGGAAGCATGATCGCCATGGGATTTCAGAATATCGTCACCGGCCAATGGTGGCCGTCTCTATATCCGGGTCTCGCGCTGGCGGTGACTGTGTTCGGTTTCGCACTGGTCGGCAGCAGCATCGAGGTGCTGGCTGATCCAATGAAGCGCCGCGCCTTGATCTCGGAACTGCGGCCGCGCGGCCCCGTCGTGCCGCGCCCGGTTTCCTGAGGCAGTCATGAATCTCGCTGCGTACATCGGGCGTCGGTTGTTGTTCATCGCACCGCAATTGCTGGGCATCGTGCTGGTGAGCTTTCTTCTAATCAAAACGATCCCCGGCGATCCTGCGGTGCTGATGCTCGGCCCCACAGCGACGCCGGAATCCATCGCTTCGCTGCGTACCAAAATGGGGCTCGACCAAACGCTGCCCGTGCAGTTCGTGTTCTATGTCAAGGCGCTGCTGCACGGCGATCTCGGCACGTCGTGGCAAACCACGAGACCGGTGCTCGACGATCTTATCCAGCGCTTTCCCGCGACGGTCGAGTTGGTCACGTTCGGACTGCTTACTGCGATCATTATCGGCGTTCCTCTCGGCGTGGCATCGGCGGTAAATCCGAAAGGCTGGGTCGCACGCTTCGCCGATTTCTACGGACTCAGCGCGGGCGCCGTCCCCGACTTCTGGCTTGCGCTCGTGTTCATCTACGTGTTCTACACATTGCTCGGCTGGCTGCCGCCCCCGCTGGGCCGCATCGATCTTGCCATCATCCCACCGGCGCAAGTCACCGGCATCTATACGATCGACGCGCTCATCGCGAAAGACTGGGGCGCCTTTACTTCTGCGGCTGCGCATCTCGTTCTGCCGGTTGCAACGCTCGGCCTGATCAACGCCGGCCCGATTCTGAAGATGACGCACGCGACCGTCGAGCGGATGCTGCAATCGGATTTCAGCCGCTATGAAGTGTTGTCTGGCATGCCGCGCAGCCGAGTGATCCGCAGCGCGTTTCGCAATGCGCTGCCATCGGTCATCACGATCATCGGCGTGCTTTATGGATTTCTTATCGGCGGCGCGGTGCTGGTCGAGATCGTGTTCAGCTGGGGCGGTGCCGGCCAATACGCCGTGCAAGGCGTGCTGAACTCCGATATCTATCCCGTGCTGGGATTCGTTTTGTTCTCCGCGATCTTCTCGCTCGTCGTGTATTTAGCGGTCGATCTGATCTACTTCGCAATCGATCCGAGGATCGGACATTGAGCGCGTCAGCCGCAATCGTCGAACCGCTCGCGCCCCAGCCCATCGGCGAACAGCATTTGCTGGCGATTCGTAATCTGCGCGTCGAATTTCCCACCGCGATGGGCGTAAACCGCGTCGTGCTGCGCGACTTCAGCTTGTCGCTGCTCCCCGGCGAGATCGTCGGCGTCGTCGGCGAATCCGGCGCCGGTAAAACTACATTGGCGCGATCGTTGTTGGGTCTCCCACCGGTGCCAAGCCGTGTTACCGGCGGCGAGATCCTGTTTCGCGGAACCGATCTGCGTAAGTTGACCGAGTCCGAGCTGCGTCGCATCCGCGGCAAAGACCTCTCGATGATCGTCCCGAATCCACGCGGTGAGCTCAATCCTTTGCTGACCATAGGCAAGCAGATCGCCGCGATCGCGCAAGTGCACCTCGGCATCGGTCGCAAAGAAGCACGGCAGCGCGCGCTCGACATGTTGAAGTCGGTGCAGATTCCCGATCCGGTACGACGCCTCGACGCGTATCCGCACGAGCTGTCCGGTGGCATGGCACAGCGCGTGGTGATCGCGATGGCGCTCGTGTGCTCGCCGAGCTTCGTCATCTCCGACGATGCGACTAGCGGGCTCGACGTTACCGTACAGGCGCAAATTCTCGACCTTTTACGGGCGCTCGCCGAGAAGCAACGCAGCGCAATGTTGTTCATCACACGCGATGTCGGCATCACCGCACACTTCTGCGATCGGGTCGCCGTCATCTACGCGGGTCAGATCCTGGAAGTGGCGCCACGGCATCAGTTCTTCTTCGAGCCGTCGCATCCGTACACGATCATGCTGCTCGCCGCGTTCTCGCACAGCGCGGAGCTTCGGCGGCGCTGGACCGTTCCAGACGTCAAACGGCACGAGACGCCAGGCGCGGTCGGTTGTATCTACGCGGATCGCTGTCCGCAAGCGCAAGACAAGTGTCGCGCGATCGAACCGCCGATGCTCGAGCTGGCGTCTGGTCACTTTACGAAATGCCACTTCCCGGTCGTGCGCCGATGACTCCGCTGCTCGAAGTGGTCGGACTGCACAAACACTTCGCCATTCCTGGCTCGCGCGCAGTGGTGCAGGCAGTCAATGGCATTTCATTCGAGATTCAACCGGGCGAGACGCTCGGGTTAGTTGGCGAGAGCGGCTCAGGCAAGACGACGGTCGGACGCTGCATTCTCGGACTGCTGCGCGCGACCGAAGGCAGCATCCGATTTCAGGGCAAGGACATCACGCTCGGCAACCGTCGAAGCGAGCTGCGTGGCCGCATTCAACTCGTGTTTCAAGAACCGGCGGAATGTCTCGATCCCCGCCAGCGTATCGGCCGCTCTATCGAAGAACCGCTGATCGCGCTGGCGGTGCCCAAGCACGAGCGCCGCGATCGCGTGCGCGAATCGGTCGGCCTGGTAGGATTGAGCGAGAGCATGCTGAATCTCTATCCCGCAGAATTGAGCGCTGGCCAGCAGCAACGTGTCGGTATCGCGCGGGCGATGATCACGCGCCCCGAGCTCGTTGTTCTCGATGAACCGACATCCGCGCTCGACCCCACCGCGCGTGCCGAAATCATCGAGTTACTGCAACGAATCCAGGCCGAGCTGGGAACTTCCTATCTGTTCATATCGCACGACCTGAGTACTGTGCGATTCGTCAGTCATCGCGTCGCGGTCATGTACCTCGGCATGGTCGTCGAGCAAGGCGCCACGGCAGAAGTTTTCGCGCAGCCGGTGCATCCCTACAGCGTCGGGCTGCTTTCGGCTGTGCTGCTGCCGAATCCGGAGATCAAATACGAGACCACGGTCAGCCTGCAGGGTGAAATACCCAGCCCCATCAATCTGCCGAAGGGCTGCTTCCTCGCCTCTCGCTGTCCACTCGTCATCGATCGCTGCCGCGCGGAAATGCCGCCGGCAGAAAATCTCGGCGGCCGCCACATCGTGCATTGTTTTCGTCACGATGACGTTGCGGCACTAGACTCGACGACCGATACGTTTACGCGGTTTCAGGAAGAAGCAAAGCGTATTCTCGGCGTCATCCCCGGAGAGTCGGTCGGCAAACCGCCGACGACTCAGTCGCAACAGCAGCACGAAACGCAGAGCGGACAACTATGAACAGACTGATCGGCAAGAAAGCGCTGGTGACGGGCGCGGCGCGCGGCATCGGCCACGCGATCGCGATTGCATACGCGAAGGAAGGAGCCGATGTCGCCATTCTCGATCTGAAGCAGGAAAACGCGGAGGTAACTGCAAAAGAGGCGCGCGCACTGGGCGTAAACAGCATCGCGGTCGCGGCCGATGTGAGCAACGAAGAACAGGTCAAGCGTGCGATCGCCGAAGTGCAGAAAGCATTCGGCCGCATCGACATCCTGGTCAACAACGCGGGCATCGACACGACGTCGACAGTCGTCGAAATGCCCACCGCGATGTGGGACGAGATGATGGCAGTGAATCTTCGCAGCATCTTCTTGTGC
>JBDTMS010000393.1:0-4682 GCA_039934195.1 Betaproteobacteria bacterium | reverse complement strand
GGATTGCGATGCGTCCGTGTAGCGGCGGCAGGCGGCCATCAGATCTTTCAGCGGATACTTTCGGTTGATCGGCACCAGCACATCGCGGAGCTCATCGGTCGGTGCGTGGAGGGAAACCGCCAGCGCGACCGGACACTGCGCACGCAGGCGATCTATGTTCGGCACGATGCCCGACGTACTTACGGTGACGCGCCGGCGCGACAAGCCATACGCGTGGTCATCCACCATCACGTAGAGCGCCGCAACCAGATTATCGAAATTGGCCAGCGGCTCGCCCATGCCCATCATCACCACATTGCTGATGACGCGCTCGGCGCCATCTGGATGGGTATGTGCGCCGAGGGCCTGATTCGCCCACCACAACTGGCCGAGAATTTCGCCGGTGGTGAGATTGCGATTGAATCCCTGCCTGCCAGTCGAGCAGAACGTGCACTGCAATGCGCAGCCGACCTGGCTCGAGATGCACAAGGTGCCGCGATTGACCTCGGGGATGAAGACTGTCTCGATGCCGTTATTCGCACCAACGGATAGCAACCATTTGCGCGTGCCGTCGGCCGCGACGGCGTCGCTCATCACGCTCGGCGGTAACACGACCGCAGTTTGTGCGAGCTTGTCGCGGAACGCTCGCGACAGATCGCTCATGCGTTCGAAATCGCTCTCGCCCAGACGATGAATCCAGCGCAGGAGCTGACGCGCCCGGAACGGCTTCTCGCCGAGCTCGGCACAGAAGTCGATCAGACCGCGTTCATCCAGGTTGAGCAGATTGACCGGCATTTTAGCGGGAGAAAATCTCGATGCCCGAAAAGAAATATGCAATCTCGTTCGCCGCGGTCTCTGCGGCGTCCGAGCCGTGCACTGCGTTGGCATCGATGCTGTCTGCGAAATCAGCGCGAATGCTGCCGGCAGCGGCTTTCTTTGGATCCGTAGCGCCCATCAGGTCGCGATTCTTCTGAATCGCGTTGTCACCTTCCAGCACCTGAACTATTACGGGTCCGGATCTCATGAACTTGACCAGATCGGCGAAAAAAGGCCGCTCCCGATGCACCGCGTAGAAGCCTTCCGCCTGCGCCTGCGAGAGAAACATCATGCGCGAAGCGATGACCTTCAGCCCGGCGGTTTCGAAGCGCGAGTAGATTTGTCCGATCACATTTTTGGCTACCGCATCGGGTTTGATGATGGATAGGGTTCGTTCAACTGCCACGTGGTTTCTCCAGTTCGAATCTGATAACTGCGTTGGGGTCGTTGCCTTGCGGCGTGTCTGTAAACTTGCGCGTTGCGCCGTGCTGTTTGTTGCGGCGATCGAGCTGTGCTTTGCCAGACACACCACTATCGCCGGACGACCATCTGCCCGCTGGTTAGCCGCACCCTAACGTTTCGGATCGGGCACCGGGTTCGCGCGGTTCGCTAGTTTGAGCGGATGGGTATGCACGTTCGCTCGTATCACACGCACCATCCCTGCGCGGTGCTGAGCAGGCGCGTACCCGGGTTTTGCTCGACCGCTTTTTCGAGTTTCGTTTTTTCAACTAATTCATAAGGATAACATGGTAACTCGTTGAAAGAAAGCAACCCGCTGTTGTAGCGTTAGGCTGGTGAATGGAGCCGGCGGTTCCCGCTGCAAGGCACGTCTGCGACAAGACGACACAAGAAATCCTGCAGCTTCGCGCTTAATCGGTTCATCGCCGCATAACGCGCCGAGTACTTATCCCGGCAGACATCGCATTGCTCGTCGCTGCACCGGCGTGCGCTCCGGGCGCGTTTTCAGTCTCGCGGAAAGGGTGGTACTGTTTCGGCCGGAGCCCGTTCGCAAAAGGGGAGGACATGGCAGAGCCCGGAATCGTACAGGACGAACAAAAGCTCAAACAGCGCGCAATGCGGCGCCTCGCCGTCGCCCTCACCTTCATCGCGCTTGCCATTGCCGGACTTGCGATCCTCGATCGCTACAACGCTGCCCTCAAAAAACCCGAAATTCCGACCAAGCCGCCCGAGTTGCGCGCGCTGCCGGGAGTGCCGCCCGGCGAACAACCGCAGGCGTCGCGGGCACCAGCATTGACACCGGCGCCCGCGCCGCAAGCCGAGACGTTTCCGCCGCCCCCGCCGCCGGTAGTCAGCAATCAGCCGTTGCCTTCCGCCGAGCAGACACCCAAAGCGCCGGCCACGCCGTCGGCCAGCCCACCATTCGAGAGCACCAGTAAGAATCCACCGCCTGCAGCGCCCGCACCATCGCAGGGGCCCGTGCGCAACAACGACCAGCCCATCATGGCGTCGCCGGCCCAGCCATCCGGACCGGCGCCCGGTGCTTCAGCGAGCAAAGCGATTCCGGGTCCTCCGCCGCGGGCAACGACGGCCACTGCCGGACCGCAATCTACGCCGGCGCCGTTTACAACCGGGCAACCTGCAACGGCTCAGTCCACAACGGCGCCGCCCGGCCAATCATCCGCCAAAGGTTTCGTCGTGCAGGTCGGTGTCTTCACCACGGCGGCAAACGCGCGCACCTTGCAGGAGAAGCTAGCCGCCAAAGGCATTCGAACGCAACTGGAGACGCGTCTGGTGGTCGGCCCATTTCAAGATCGTGCAGAGGCCGACGCGGTGGTCGGTCAGCTCAAGCAAATGGGTTTGGAGGGGATCGTCGCGCCGCATTAGCGAGGCCTGGCCAAGCACGGGCGACGGATTCAGCGCGGGCTACGGATACAGCAATCTGGGCAGCCACAACGAAAGCTGCGGCACGTAGGTTACCAAAATCAGATACAGCAGCATGACGCCGACCCACGGTAGACATGCGATCGACACTTCAGTCATCCCCATTCGCGCGAGATGGGATGCGACGAATAAATTCAACCCGACCGGCGGATGGATCATGCCGATTTCCATGTTGATGGTCATGATCACGCCGAGATGAATCGGATCGATCCCCATCGTGTGGGCGATCGGCAGAAATAGCGGCGCCAAGATTAAAATGATCGAGCTGGGCTCCATGAATTGCCCGGCGAGCAGAAGCGCCAGGTTAACCGCCACCAGAAACATCCAGGGCTGCAGCTGCTGATCGACCACCCACTGCGACATCGATTGCGGGATCTGTTCAGAGGTGAGCAAGAACGAGAACAAAATCGCGTTGGTGATGATGTACAGCAGCATCGCGCTGGTATTGGCCGCCGACAGCAGAACCTTCGGCACTTTGCGCAGCGGCAAATCGCGATAGAGAAAGCACGCTGCGACGAACGCATAGACGGCGCTCACGGCGGCGGCTTCGGTCGGCGTGAACCACGCCAGGTAAATTCCACCCATGACGATCACGACCAGCAGCAGGCCGCCGAACGCACTGCGGAAACTCAACCACACCTCTTGCGCAGACGCGCGCGGCAAAGTCGGAAACCGCTTCACCTTCGCAATGCCGTAAGTAACGGCCATCAACACCGCCGTCAGCAGAATCCCCGGCACCACACCCGCGACGAACAGCTTGCCTGCACTCGTGTTGGTGCTGACCGCGTAGATGATCATCACGATCGAGGGCGGAATCAGAATCCCGAGCGAGCCCGACGTGGTGATCACGCCGACCGCAAAGCGCTTCGGATAGCCCTGCTTGATCATGGCGGGCAGCATGACGCTGCCGATCGCGGCGACGGTTGCCGGACTCGAGCCGGACACCGTCGCGAAGAATGCGCACGCAAGGATCGCGGCCATCGCCAAACCACCGGGCAGCCAGCCGACCAGCGCCTGCGCGAAACGGATGATGCGCGCGGCAATACCGCCTTCGGTGAGAAATGCGCCCGCCAGGATGAACAGCGGCACCGCCATGATCGCGAAGCTCTCCAGGCCGGTGACCAGCCGTTGCGAGATGATGTCCACCATGTCCATGGTGAAGTGCGAGAAGCCGACCAGATACACCAGCACCGTGAGACCGAGCGCGATCGAGATCGGCGTGCCGGTCAGCAACAGCAGCAGCAGAATCAGCAGAATGATCGCAGCGGTCATTCGCGCAGCCCGGCTGTCGAAGTTGCCGGCGCATCGTCGCCACCGTAATCGTGACTAGCGAGCTCGCCGCGCGTTACGTAGCGCCAGATCGCCTGCATGAACCGAAACGACATCAATCCACTGCCTAGCGGGATGCATAGATAGACCACCCAGCGCGGCCATTCGAGATCCGCCGTCACCGTGCCGGCGTCATGCATGAACATCACCCAGCGGCCGCCGAGTATCGCGATCACCGCGGTGACGAGCGCGCCGAGCGCGAGCCCGGTAACGATCAACGCCCGTTGTATGCGCGGCGGCGAGTTGGTCACCAGCACGTCTACGCCGATGTGGATGCCGGTGCGCACCCCGTATGCGGCGCCGAACTTCGCCATCCAGATGAACAGAAAGATGCACAGCTCCTGCGCCCAGCTGAAATCCAGCTGGCTGGTGTACTGCCATAGCGCTGGAATGCGCGAGGTATAGCGATGCACGACCGCCACGAAGATGACGAGCGTGGCGACCGCCATGCAGGTGGCGATCAACCACTCTTCCAGGCGATCGAGAAGACGCAAGAACATCAGCGTAAGTGCGGCGGCGGCTATCGGACTTGCGCGCTGTGGCAAGCTGTTATTTGGTCTTGGCTTTTTGCGTCTCCGCGCAGATTGCGTAGATCGCATTGAGCAGATCGCGGCCGATCGCGGACTCGAACTGTTTATGCACCGGCAGCATCGCCT
>JBDTMS010000392.1:0-4683 GCA_039934195.1 Betaproteobacteria bacterium | reverse complement strand
GCTTCGTCGCGATGCCTCGCATCCATCCGCACCTGACGCAACGCGCGTCGCAAGAGTTGTTCAGAGCTGCCTTAATGCGTCGCCGATAGGCAGAGGGGCGCGGGGTGCAGCCGATCCTGTACACCGATATGCGATTTCAGTAGGCGCCTCGGCGCGAAAACACAGCCGCCGGGGTACGTCAAGATCCACAGATCGCGATGCCATGATCGCAGACGCTATCGAAATGAAACTTCCACACCGGTTGTGCTGTCGTCTCTGTACGTATCGGATAGGACAATCATGGCTGAACAAAAGTGGCCGCAGCGCGTGTGGATCGTGCGGCACGGCCAAAGTGCCGGCAACGTCGCACGCGATTCGGCGGAGGCGGCAGGGCTTGCATTGATCGACATCGCGGTGCGCGACGTCGACGTGCCGTTATCGCCGCTGGGTGAGCAACAGGCACAAGCGCTCGGCCGCTGGTTCGGCCAGATGCCTAAGGCGCAACGGCCGACGGTCGTGCTCGCCTCACCGTATGTCCGCGCGAGTGAGACAGCGGATATCGTCCTGCGGGCGGCCGGCGTCTCCAAGCAAGGGATAAGCTTTCTCATCGATGAGCGCCTGCGCGAAAAAGAGTTCGGCATACTCGATCGCTTTACGCGGCTCGGCATCCAGCAGAAATTCCCAGAGTTGAGCGAGCAGCGCAAGCATGTCGGCAAGTTCTATTTTCGGCCGCCCGGCGGCGAGAGTTGGTGCGATGTGATTCTGCGTTTGCGCAGTCAGATCGAAACCATCACACGCGAATACCGCAAAGAGTCGGTGCTCATCGTCAGCCATCAAGTCGTCGTCAACTGCTTTCGCTATTTATTCGAGCGGCTCGACGAAAGGCGGATTCTCGAGGTCGATCGTCAAGGCGACATCCCGAATTGCTCGGTTACCTCCTACGAGTTCGATCCCACGCAAGGCAAGAACGGCAAGCTGGTTCCGCGTCTGGTCAACTTCGTCGCCCCGCTCGAGCAAGCCGGCGCACCAGTCACCGCCGAGCCCGACGTGCAGACTGCGCCGAAGTCGTGACTCTCGCCGAACATCGCGAGATGAAAAATCGGCGCACAGCAAACGCCATCGCGATCGACGAAGCGCTCCTTCGCCAGTGGCCGCTGCCGATGCCTTTTTCGGACGATGACAAGGAGGGCCGTGGTCATATTCTCGTCGTCGCCGGCTCGCGCGAGATGCCCGGTGCCGCAGTTTTGGCCGCCACCGCCGCGTTGCGCGCAGGTGCGGGCAAGTTAGTCATTGCGACCGATGTCGGCGCAGCGCAATCGGTCGCGCTGGCGATACCGGAGTCGCGCGTGATTGCGCTGCGTAAAACCCGCAAAGGCGGCATCGCAGAAGACGGTGTAGAAGAGCTCGGTGATCTTTGCAAGTCGGTCGACGCTGTTGTGCTCGGGCCGGGCATGCAGGAAGAAACCGCGCTGTGCGAATTCGTCGTCGCGCTCATGTCGCGCGTCGATCACGCGAAATTCTTGCTCGATGCTTCAGCCATGGACGTGATGCGTGCGGCAGACGCAGGTGCGAAGCCTGCACACGGTTCGATCGAGCGCTTCGCGAAGCCCGCGATCCTGACGCCGCATGCCGGCGAGATGGCGCATCTCACCGGTCTGACGAAGCAAACCATCGACAACGATCCACGCAAAGCGGCAACCGACGCCGCTGGGCAATGGAACGCGGTGATCGTGCTCAAAGGTCCGTGTAGTTATATTGCCCCGCCGGACGGGCGGCTCTGGAAGCATGACGGCGGCAATGTCGGCCTGGCGACTTCCGGATCCGGCGACACGCTGGCCGGCATCATCGGCGGTCTGCTGGCGCGCGGTGCCGCACTGGAGCAAGCCGCTGCGTGGGGCGTCGCCCTGCACGCGCTCGCAGGCGAGCAGCTCGTGGAAAAATTCGGACCGCTGGGATTTCTCGCGCGCGAGTTGCTGCCGGAGATTGCGCCGCTGCTGCATTCGTTGCGTCCGCGCCGGTAATCCACCGCGCGTCGACACCGCGCGCCCGACACGTCTGCGCAGTGCCGATCTCCGACATTCTCTCCAAGTAGTCCATCCATCAAGCGCGAGTCGGCCGCGCACCGTTTCGCGTAGCCCGAAAGACATATACCTGCAGCGATTGCGCACTCGTATCGTTCGCCTGCGTTCAGCATGGCGAGCGCACCCGCATGTCACGCGTGACTGCTCGCGCAGGCGGCGCCGACGCGCCGCACATGACTCGAAGACTTCGATGGCCCAAGCCCACTTCGCGGAGAAGCGCTATTTCTCGCGCGTCTACGACTCGAAGCCGTGCGTGCTCGCGGACTATCGGACGCCGAACGCCGGTGGCGTATCGAGCTGCCGCTCAGCGGCAACGATTTCAAATACGAGGAGAGTATCGATGTGCAACGTCTCTTGTGTTACAACCAATTCTTCAGCTCGCGCTTGGAGGCGACTGTGAAGGCCGCACTGCCCTCGTCAGGCGGTGCCGCCCGCGCGGTATCGATGCGTATGTGGTCGCCCGACGAGCTGTTCTATTTGAAGAGCAGAGGCGAGGCGCAGTTGGATTTCGAGACCTCGCTGTTCCCGCGCAATCAGAAAGAGCAGAAACGCACCAAGCTGTCGCTGCAGCTCAAACGCAGCAAAGTCGCCAATCTGGTATTGCGTCTGACCTCGCAGAAACACGGCGCCGAGCTGGCGTTGACGACCGATGCCAACGGCCGGGTGGCCGGCGTCGCGCCGGCCGATCCGCTGGCGCCTCTGCAGGGCGAAGCGTTGATCGATCAATGGAAGCTCAAGATCACTGCGGCCGACAATCCCGCCTTGGTCGAAAGCGGTCGGCTCAATTTGAAAGGCATCGATGACGTGATGGCATTCGTCGAGTACTCGTTTCTGTATCGTTAGTAAGCGCAATGGGGCTCGACGTGGAGAACCGACACTGGCCTGTTGCTCTGCTTGCGCCGCGGTTGAGTAAGGTTATCTCGACGTTCGTAGAGCGTGATAACACGAACGGTTACAGTCGCGCTTTCGCGCCGGGATCTGCGCGCGATCGTTTCGTTTGCATGGTTCGCCGATTGAACGCGAAGCAATTCGGCAAATACACCCACCGTAGCGGCTCCCTGTTTTGCGACTGCCGGTCACATGAAAACTGCGCTCACCGTCTCACGCGATTGCCGATGGCCGCGCAGCATGCTGCGCGCGTCGGCAGCGCTCGTGCTGAGCATCTGCTGCGCAGGCGTGCTCAGTGCGGCGCCCGCCGATCAGTCGGGCGATCCGCAAGCGCGCCGATTCCCGCGCACCAACATCACCGCGCAGGAATGGTCCACCTATCTCAACGAGGTGCGGCGCAGGCCGGGCGCGGTAGAGGTCGACCGCGGCACGATCAAGCGCATCGACGTTGCGAGCGAGGCGGCTGTGTACTTCTTCACTCGCCCTGCGCATGCTGCATATCCCGCCGCTGTGCGTCGCGCCGTGGTCAAGAACGCGAACGGCAGCTACATCCGCACCAGCGGTTATTACGCTGGCCGCCGCGATGCCTTTCTCGCCTGGCTCGACACATTCCTCGATCAGGACGAGACCTTGCGCAAGTATCTCGATCGGCAGCGCAAGGCCAAACCGATCTCGCACACTTTGTTCGACCAGCCCGCGCTCGATTGAGCCGGCGCTAAGGCGCGCCGCTGCGGATCGTCGCCGCTTGTCGGTGCGTAGATCTCCAGCGGCTCGGTGGCGGCTCGATCATCGATTTCGGTTCGATTTCTTGGAAGACGGCAACCGGCCGCATGCCGCCTGGGCATTTCCACGAAACCCGGCGCGCCAGCACATCCTGGCGTCCTAATAATCACTGAGCCCATCGTCCGACAAATTCCAGCGATCCGGCAAATCCCCTCGTTTCGGCAAAATCCCCGGTGCCGTAGTGTCACGTATAGAATTGACGCCCTTCCTTGCCGCAACCTTTGGAACACACGAGAAATGGCGAGCTATATCGACAATGCACTCATCACGGATGAGAAAGTCATCTACGTCGGCCACATCAGTCTGTGGTCGCTCACGCATCTGATCGTGCTCGGCGTGCTGCTGCTGGCTGCTTTCGGTGCGGGTCTGATACTGCTGATCTGGGCCTACATCCGCTACAAGACAACCGAGCTGGCGATCACCAACAAGCGCGTCATCGCGAAGTTCGGGTTCATCAGCCGCCGCACGATCGAGCTCAACATCCACAAGGTCGAGAGCATTCAGGTCGATCAGCACGTGCTCGGGCGCATGTTCAACTTCGGGTCGCTGATCATTTCCGGCGCCGGCACGCCGCAGGCGCCGATCCCCGGCATCTCCGACCCGCTGCAGTTTCGCCGCGCTTTCATGGAAGCGCAGGATTTAGCCGCGCATCCAAGGGCGGTTTGATGCTGCGCAGTCGCGCGGTGGCGGCAACGGCTGTCACACTGATTGCGCTCGTCCTGTCCCGCTCGGCGGTCGCGGGGGTGGTGGTGACGCGCCAACTCGAGTCCGCAGCGCTGGCTCGCACTTGGACGTATGCCGTCTATCTGCCGAACGGTTATGCGACGTCGAAACTCACCTATCCCGTGCTTTATCTATTGCACGGTAACGGCGGAAACCTGTTTAGCTGGGCCAACGACGGCAAGATCCAGGCAACTGCAGACGCACTGATCGCGAGCGGCGATATCCCGCC
>JBDTMS010000391.1:0-4683 GCA_039934195.1 Betaproteobacteria bacterium | reverse complement strand
GCGAGCGGCTTCCATTTGTTCACGCGGGATGGCGCGAAAGCCGCTGCGAATATCTTCCGCCATGAACGCGGCCGTGTAGAAAACCAATGCGAACGCCGCGGCGACAAATTCGTAGTTGTGCGCATATAGCCATTGCGCAGCCGATTCGGAGAACAACTGGCTGGCGCCGAAATACCAAAACAGCATTTGCACGAGTAGCGGCGTGTTGCGCACGAACTCGACGTAGCTCGCCGAGACCGCGCGCAGAACTTTCAGCGGGCTCATGCGCATCACCGCCACGATGACCGCGAGCAGCAGCGCAAATACCAGCGACACGCCGGACAGTTGCAGAGTCGTCCACAGTCCTTCCAGCAGCCAGTCCCGGTACTGGCCGTGCAGGAGGACGTCGAAGTCGAAGTGGTAGTTCAAGTGGTGGCTAGCCTGCTCGCGAGGCGTTCGCTCAGATCTTGTCGTTCTCGATCTTGAACGTGCGCTTCAACGGGACATCCGATTTCGGTCCGAACCAGGTCTCGAATGTCTTGGCGGCCGCGCCGGATTTCTCCAGCTCGACGAGTATGCGATTCACCTCGGCGCGAAACGCATCTTCGCCTTTGCGCATGCCCAGGCCGTATGGCTCGGAGCTGACGTACTGCTCGAGCAGCATGTAGTCGTCCGGCTTCGGCGCTTTATTTTTCAGCGCGAGCAGAATTGTCTCGTCGGTGGTCATCGCTGCAACTTTTCCCTGCGCAAGCGCGAGAAACGCGCTGGGATAATCGTTGAACGCCAGCACGGTCGCACTCGGTACCGCTGCTTTGATGTTCTGCTCCGATGTCGAGCCGCGCACCGAGCTGAGGCGCTTGCCCGCGAGTTGTGCGAGTTGCGTGGTCCCGCTGCTGCGCTTGACCAGGATCTTTTGCCCGGTGACGAAATAGGTGTAGCTGAACGCGATCTGCTGCTCGCGCTCGTGCGTGTGCGTCATGGTGGCGGCGATCAGATCGATACGGCCTTGCATCAGCTCGGGAATGCGCGTCGCGCTGGTGACCGGCACGGTTTTCAGTTTCACGCCCAGCGCTTTTGCGATGGCGGCCGCGATGTCGATGTCGTAGCCGACGATGCTGCGATCGTTCTCGCGGATAAAGCCGAACGGCGGCGTCGAATCTTTCACGCCCACGGCAAGCTCGCCGCGCGCTTTGATGTCCTGCAGAAGATCGGCATTTGCCGGCGACGCCGCGAGCGTCGCAACGAGCGACAAGACCACGGCAAATAAAGCAGCGAATGACGGCATGAGCGCTCCGGGGTAGATCGAACAGCGGATGTTAACCTAACATCCGCAACACAGGACGTGCCGCGGAAGCGCTTCGCTCACGCGAGGCGATGTGGATCTCGTCGAAGCTTAACCGGTGGCCGAGCCGGCGAGAAAATCTTCCAGCACTTTCGCAAGCGCTTCGGGTTGGTCATGATGCAGCATGTGACCGGCATCGGCGATGGTAATTTCGCTCAAGTTGCGAAACGCTGCGCGACGTTCTTGCAAGTCTGCTTCGTTCGATTGCAGCCAGTTGCGTATCCATTTGCCATCGCCCCACACCCACAGCACCGGCGCAGTGATGTTCTGCCAGCAGGAGATCGCTTCCTCCAGTCGGTACAACGTCGGGTTGACCATCTTGTGCGCGGGGTCGCTGCGCAGAATCCAGGAACCGTCGGGCGCCTGCTTCGCCCAATGCGGCGCGAGAAAATGCGCGCGATCTTTGGTGAGCCGCGGATTGCGGCCTATCAGGCGCTCTTCCACATCTTCGAACGAGCTAGACGACAGAAAATTCGGCGGATCGGCAATCTCGTCGAGCCATTTTTCATAGCGCTTCGGCGCGCCGCTGGCAACAGTGCGCGGCAGGCCGAAGCCTTCGAGCAGCACCAGCTTGGCGACGCGCTCGGGCCGCGCACCCGCGTACAGGCCCGCGACGTTGGCGCCCATGCTGTGGCCGACCACGCTCACCGGTTCATCAGGCACCAGCTCGCGCAGCAACACATCCAGATCAGCGATGTAGTCGGGAAACCAGTAACCGTTGACGGCCCACTCCGACAATCCGAAGCCGCGCCAGTCCGGCGCGATAACGTACCAGTCCCGCTCGAGCGCATCGACCAGAAATTGAAACGAGGCGGACATGTCCATCCAGCCGTGCAGCAGTACCAGCTTCGGCCGATCCTGCTGACCCCAGGTGCGCACGTAGTAGCGCACGCCGCGCACTTGCAGAATGTGGGATTGGCTGGTTTTCATGGGATTGCTCATACGCGCTCTGCGGCCCGCGCCGCGCGTTGATGTTGGGCTTGCCGTCGGCATTGCGCTTCGCGTATTCGCATATTGTTATTCCTGCCCCATCAGCGGCTCGGTTTCCAGATGCTTGCTGATCGCCACCCACGAGACGATTGCGAGCGCGACAACGATGAATGCCATCCCCGTCAGTTCAGCCGCATGCGGCCGCTCGCCCAGCTGAATCGCGGATGCGACGAGCGCGATCACCGGAATCGCGAGCGAGCCCATGCTGGCCGTGCCCGCCGGCATTCGATGCAGCACGTACAGCCACATCATCCAGCCCCCGGCGGTGGCGAACACGCCGAGCAGAATGAAGATTGCGATGAATTCCGGCGTCCACTGAATCGGCCTGCTGTGCGTCGCGGTGGCGATGATGGTCATCGGGACGACGCCGAACAGCATTTGCCAGAAAGTGAAGTTGAACGAGTCCACCGCCTCGCGATTGTGCAGCTTTTTCGCGAACACCACGCCGAGCGCCCAGCACACGCCCGCCAGCACGGCGAGAATGTTGGCCAGCCACGCCGCGCGCATCGCCCACGGCTCGAGCAGAAACACGAGACCAACGGCGGCAAGCGCGACCGCAGACCAGCCCGCAGCATCGATGCGCTCGCCCAGCACCGGCCAGCCGAGGATCAACACCCAGAACGGCATGGTGAATACGAGTATCGCGGTCTTGCCCGCCTCACCCAGCGACAGCGCGTAATTGTTGAGCAGCAGAAAGCCTGCGGTTTGAATCAAGCCGATGGTCAGCGCGTAACGCGGATGTTGCGGGCGCAGCGGCTTGCGCATCCACAGCAGCGCCGGCAGCAACGTGAGTGCGCCGAGGGCGGTACGCAATGTCGCGAAATCGAGCGGGCCGCAAAAGCGCAGGCCTACTTTCGACAGGACCCAACTATAGCCCCAGACGATGACTAGTATCACCATGACCACAGCGGCACGCCGCACTTCGCGCGCGTCGCTCATGCGGGCGGATAAGGGAGCACGCGTGTGCGCGAACAACCATATGGACCGAGCGTGACATCGCCGATCCGGTCGCGGCTATTGCGCAAGTGAATTATTTTCATCAGCGTCGCATTATAGCGTCAACGCTCCGATGCTCGGAACGCCGCACCAGTGGCCGATCTCCGAGGCATGCCCGGGCGCTCTGCGCAGTCTCTCGAGGATTTTGGTGGACGCATAGTTGCGCGAGGCATCGTAAAATGCGGGCGTGACACCTCAGTTCATTCATCTCCGGCTGCACAGCGAATATTCCATCTCCGACGGCATCGTGCGTCTGGATGACGCAGTGGCGCGCGCGGTGCAGGACGGCATGCCCGCGCTGGCGCTCACCGATGTAGCCAATGTGTTCGGTCTGGTGAAGTTCTACCAGGCCGCGCGCGCCAGCGGCGTCAAGCCGATCGTGGGCTGCGATGTCTACATCACCAATGAGCAGGACCGCGACAAACCGCAGCGGCTGCTGCTGCTCTGCCAGAATCGCGCGGGCTACTTGCATCTGTCCGATCTACTGACGCGCGCCTATCGCACCAATCAATATCGCGGCCGCGCGGAAATCGCGAAGGCCTGGTTGCGCGAGAGCGGCACCAACGGATTGATAGCACTGTCCGGCGCGCAGTACGGCGACATCGGTCAGGCGCTGCTCGCGGACAACGCAGTCGCCGCGAAAGAACTGGCGCGCAGTTGGTCGGCGCTGTTTCCGCAGCGGTTCTACATCGAGCTGCAACGCTGCGGCCATGCGAACACCGAAGCGTACGTGCAACGTGCGATTCGTCTTGCCGGCGCGGCGCGCCTGCCGGTCGTCGCCACGCATCCGGTGCAGTTCATTGCGCAGGAAGAATTCAAAGCGCATGAAGCTCGCGTCTGCATCAGCCAGGGCTATATATTGGCGGACCAGCGCCGGCCGCGCTGGTTCACCGAAGAACAATACTTCAAGACGCAAGCGCAGATGGCGGCGTTGTTTGCCGATGTGCCCTCCGCGCTGGCGAACACGATCGAAATCGCCAAGCGCTGCAATTTCATTCTCGAGCTCGGCAAAAGCAAGCTGCCCGCGTTCCCGATACCCGATGGGCGTGGACTTGACGAGTATCTGCGCGATCAGGCGAGCCGCGGTCTGGACCAGCGTCTCGAGCAGTTGTATCCGGACGCCGCGCAGCGAGAACGCGAGGCGCAGCGTTATCGCGATCGCCTCGAGCTCGAAGCGTGCACGATCATCGCGATGGGTTTCCCCGGTTATTTTCTAATCGTCGCCGACTTTATTAACTGGGCAAAAGAGAATGGCGTTCCGGTCGGGCCGGGTCGCGGTTCGGGCGCGGGATCGCTGGTTGCGTACAGCCTGGGCATCACCGATCTCGATCCGCTGCGCTACGACTTGCTGTTCGAGCGCTTCTTGAATCCCGAGC
>JBDTMS010000390.1:0-4688 GCA_039934195.1 Betaproteobacteria bacterium | reverse complement strand
GTGCAGGCGAGCAGGGTCAAGGCAATGGAGGTTTTCGAATACATCGTGTTCTCGATCAGAAGAATTTTAGACGGCGCGAGTTTAGCGCAACCGGCCTCGGCAGATAAAATAAACCGCTGATCCCAACATTCGAGGTAAAGGTCGCTATCGAGATTACTGCGCGCGACCGCGGCGATGAATTCGCTCGAACGCGGCGCGGAGGGCAAAGATCAACGCCACCGCAGTGTTCAACTCGGTCGTGCAGTTCCGGCGACAGCGCTTCCTGCTCGATCCCGGCCTCAGTGAATTGGAACCGGTCGGGGTAGCCGCACAGTTCCGGTGGTGACACGACTCAGGCGCCGGCGAGGCTGCCACGATGTCTTACGCCGTTGTGCGAATCCCGCCGTGCGGTTTCGGCGGGTAATGCACGCGTGCAATTGCCGGCCACGCTGCCGCGCAGGTAGCCAGCCTCAGATGAAGCTTTCTTCCGCGCAACTCACGATTTCGAGCAGCGCTTCCCGGTCGTGAAAGGCGCGCCGCCGAATCTCCAGGATTTCTGCCAGCTCTTGCCGATTCGGCCAGTCTTCGGAAAAGTGGATGCGATCTTCCGGCATCCCTTGTTTCATCAGCTTGAGAAACTCTGTCGCATAGCCGACGCGCGCCGGGCACGGGAGACTTGGTTTCTCAGGCCAGGCCATCGCCGGCTGAGATACGGCGACTTGCGCCGGCGCGGCCGCCATCGGCGCTTGTTTGCCGGGTGCAGATGTGCATGACACCAGAAGTGCCGCCGTGACGGCAACTAGCGTGTACATGGCAATACGAACGATCCTGATCATTGCGAATACTCCATCTCGTGCTCGAATCGGCAAGTAGGGTTCGACCGCCGTCGCGGCCAAAAATTACGCGCACATGCCGAACTGGCTATTTCGTGCGCACTGGTGTTCTCGGAGGCGATGGCATCGCGCCCGCCGGCCCAGCGCTTGGCGATTGCATGCAGGCATGGATTCGAGCATGCAATGCGTGGCGACTACCGCTGATGAAGACATGCAGGCAACGCCCGATGCGACCGGTATGCTTGGGGAAGCTGTTCAGAGCTTCCTTAACTTCATCGACACATCTCCGAGCTTCTTTACAGCGTTGGCGAAACGGTTCGCCTGCTGCCGTTGCAGTAGAGGGAATCTCGCAGCCAAGCAACCGAGCGGCATCCGCGCCGACTCGCCAATCCGCCATCGCAGCGCTCCGGCGAGGCAGGCGGCGCTCCCATCGTCGAGAGCAATCCACCGGCGCGCAAATACGGGGTGTGTACATTTGCGGACGATCGCCAGCGCGAAGAATGGGTTGTTGCGCGGCCGATATCCGCGCCGGGTTCTCGATGTTACCGAGTACGCGACGCCGAGCAGCGCGTTACCGCGCAATTGCCGGCGGCGCTTCCCCCGCTACTGCACGCGGCGGCGCACTCGACGAGCACGGCCGCTGCACGATGCCAAACGTCTCGAGCTGCGGAGCCGATGCGTATTTTCAGGGAACCTGCACGCGAGGCGATCGCAATTCGAACACGACTCGATAGCGGCGATCGAGCTCGGCTAAAGCGCGTCGACTTCGGCGGCTTTGCTGTCGATCGGCGCGGCCGCGCCGGCGCGTTTACGCAAGGTGAGCGCGATCAACAGGAGCACCAGCACGGACAGCCTACCGGCGCCGACCAGTGCAGCGGCATTATCGCTGCGCATGCGATGGGTCGAGACGCCGACCTCCGTGATCGCAACGATCAGCGGCAAACCCGTCGAAACATAGAAGGCGTGTAGTTGTGTGCTGGGTGGCGCACCACGATGCAAGACTTGAGCCCTTGCAATCGTGACGCTTGACCTGTTGCACTTGCTCCGATGCAAGACTTGACCCCGTAGTGTCGAGTCGCTTTGTAAGGTCGCGCAGCAGTATGCAATCTGCGCACCTTGAGCGTTGCACACTTCGATTTGCTCCAATGCCCGCGACGCAGTTGCTATACGTAAGCGCCCCAGTCGCAAGTACGTTTTCACAGTTCCACTGGAGCACTTGACGGCCGCTACGATTTTTTCATCGGTCCGTCGTTTTGCGCAGTGGCATCGCGGCGATGATTGCAAACTGTCAGCTCGGAACCAAAGTCAACGCGCATACATCGTCTTAGCGCTCACACATCATCGGCCGATTCGCACGCCGGTCGCAATTCATCCGCAACTTCTAAAGTTCTCCACGCTTGTCCCGTAGAAGTTAGCTTCTGTACTTGCATTCGCGACGCCCAGCCGTACCGACTTGCATCGTCTGCGCATCGAGCATCGCGTCACCGCTGCGGTACGGTCTACCAGTTGTTTCCTCTAGTTGTTCCTCTGTTGTCTGTTGTCGTAGTTATCCTTTGACTCGGGAAGTAAACACCATGACCAAATATCTTTTGGCTCTATCGCTTTTTATATTGTCTACAAATATATATGCCGCCACCCCGGTTGCTTGCGTCGGGACGATCGTGCTGCCCGGCTCTAGCGCGTTGCAGATCCAGGCGAAGGTTAACGCCAGTCCTATCGGGGCTACATTCTGTTTTTCACCGGGGTCCTACAAGTTCGACCGCTATGTTGTCTTGAAGGAAGGTACGAAGTTCATCTGTCCGATGCGCAGGACATGCATCATCGATGGCGGCCTAAAATACAAAGGTGCTTTGACGGGGGCCTACGGAACCAAGAAGCAACTCATCCAAGGATTTGTAGTACAGAACTTCATCAGTGATGGCTCGTGGCCCATAGCTTGTCTACAGGTGCGAGCGCTGGGCGTGATGCAAGACAACGAGGTAAGCGGATGCTTAGTTGGGATAGATATGTACGATGGCGCGACGGCGCGCAGCAATTGGCTGCACCACAATGCGCGCTACGGGTTGTCAGGCGGACCGGGCAACGACATGCTGATCGAATCCAACGAGATCAATAACAACAATACCGCACGTTTTGACCCCAACGATAACGCGAGCGGAACCAAGATCATCGGCGGTCGCACCATTGGCACCGACCGCCTGACTTGGCGTAACAACTACGTACACGACAATTACGGCCAAGGGATCTGGTGCGACGGCAACTGTAAGAACGTCGTGTACGAGGGTAACGTCATCACGGACAACACGGGGGCGGGAATCGACCATGAAATATCCTGGTCCGCGGTAATACGTAACAACTATGTCGCACGGAACATGAGCTCGGAGAAGGGACTCAACAAGTCATGCTATTGGGGTGCCCAGATCGCCGTCAACAACTCGCAGGACGTTGAGATGTACGGGAATACGATTGAAGCAGATGGCACCAATGCCATCTGCTTGTCGTCAATGTATCGCAACGACGCGGCCGCGTTTCCCCAGGCGATGGGAAATTCAAATATCCACGACAACATTATCAGGATGAAGGCGGGCGCCCACGCGGGTCTGGTAGTAGACAATCCGTCGACCGGCCGAAATATCTGGCTCAACAACAAGTATCAGACCAATCCGACGACTGCAGCCTATTGGACTCAGGGCGGTAACAAGACCTTCGGACAATGGAAGGCAATTCCCCAAGACGCCGGAGCAACGAACGTCATCTGGTGAACATACCCGACGGATTGGCCCGCGTCCGACGGCGAGCGCGCCGCCGTTGGACGCGATGTAGAGGCAATCGCATCGGCTGCTGCTCGTCGCGCAATATCCGGTAACCCGGATATTCCCCAACTGCGCCGACCGGCGTATAGCAGCTCGGGTATCTGTCGTACGGTCGCACCGCGGTGCCCAGCGGCGAGCGGAGGTTAGCACTCTCGCTCGACGCTCAGCGCGCTCGGCATGAATTGCATCGTGCTGTGGTTCAGCAGCCCGAACGTGACGGTGGCTTGGCTTCAGTTAGCGGGCACCGTAGCGGTGTCTGATCTCGCCACTACCGGACTGGAGCCACGAGCATGCCGGACGGCGTCTCAGTCATTCCGCGAGCAGCCCATTGTCCCGATACTTCCGTTCGTCGCGTGGCGCTGTTGCCAGCGGATCAACCTAACCGAAGGAGTATCGAATGCCTCTTATCAACGTGAAGCTGATCGACGGGGTGTTCTCGCCCGTCCAGAAGAAACAGATCGTCCAAAAGCTAACCGACGCGATGGTGTCCATCGAAGGCGAGGCGATGCGCTCAGTCACCTGGGTCGTCATCGAGGAAGTCAAGAGCGGCGACTGGGCGATCGGCGGCCAGACGCTTACCACCGAAGCCGTCCATGCAATGGCTGGCAAGCAAGCGGCCTGAGCACGCTCAGCGCGGCGCCTACAACGCCGCGCTGACGATGCTGCACACCGGCCGGGGCGCGCCGATGGCCGTCATCGACCAGGCGCTGCGCGAGCATCCGGATTTCGTATCCGGTTACTGCTTGCGCGCCGCGCTGCTGGTGATGGCCTGCCGCGACGATGCGCGGGTCGAGCTGGCGCATACATTGGACGCGGCGCACATAGCGCTTCATCGTGCCAATGAGCGTGAGCGTCGCCATCTCGAAGCCGCGAACGCGTGGCTCAACAATGATCTAAAACGCGCGCTGCACCTCTATGGCGAGATCGTGGTGGACTACCCGCTCGATACGCTCGCGCTGCGGGTTGCGCATTTCGGCGACCTGCAATGGGGCCGAACTGAACGGCTGCGCGATCGCGTCGCAGCCGTGCTGCCGCATTGGCACGAAGGCATCGAAGGCTATAC
>JBDTMS010000389.1:0-4704 GCA_039934195.1 Betaproteobacteria bacterium | reverse complement strand
CGTCCAGTGGCTGAACACGATTGACAGTAACGGCTCTATCCCGGCCTCGCGCAGAATGATGCTATCGAACATTGTTGCTCCGAAGGTGCTGCAGGAAGGCTGACCAGTGACAGCAGAATCGCCCTCGAAGACTGTCGTATACGCAGCGCTTGCCGGCAATCTTCTCGTCGCCATCACAAAAGCGGGCGCCGCCGCGTGGACCAGCAGCTCATCGATGTTGAGCGAGGCTATCCATTCGTTCGTCGACACGATGAACGAAATTTTGCTGCTGTACGGCATGCGTCGTTCAGTTCTGCGCCCCGACGCAAGGCATCCACTCGGTCACGGACGCGAGCTGTATTTCTGGAGCTTCATTGTTGCGCTGCTGATTCTTCGCGCCTGGCGCCGGCGTCTCCATCTACGAAGGTATCTCGGATGTCCGGCGGTCGGAACCGATCAGCGATCCGGTCGTCAACTACATCGTCCTCGCTCTAGCGTTTCTGTTCGAAGGTGCGTCGTGGCTGGTTTCACTCCGCCAGTTTCGCGCCGCGAAAGGCGAACTGGGTTACTACGAGGCGTTTCGCCGGAGTAAAGATCCGCCGTCTTTCATGGTGCTGTTCGAGGACAGCGCAGCATTGATCGGGATTTTGCTTGCGGGCTTGGGCACGTTTGCGGCGACGAGTCTCGGCCTGCCGGTTTCGATGGGATTGCATCGATCCTGATCGGCGTGGTCTTGGCAGTTACTTCGATTTTGCTCGCGCGCGAGCAAGAGCTTGTTGATTGGCGAACGCGCAGACAGCAAGCTCGCTGATTCGATCCTGCGCATCGCTGCAGACGCGCCCGGTGTCGTCAGTGCCAACGGCGGCTGACCGTCCAGCTCGCGCCGGACCAGATTTTCGCCATGCTCAGTCTTCGCTTCGCGGATGCGCTGCCGGCGTCGGAAGTCGGAGCGACAGTGCTGGAGATCGAGCACC
This sequence comes from Betaproteobacteria bacterium, assembly GCA_039934195.1. GTDB lineage: Bacteria > Pseudomonadota > Gammaproteobacteria > Burkholderiales > SHXO01 > SHXO01. Next base: position 3,751 of record JBDTMS010000389.1, on the reverse strand, counting down.
AGGTCCGTTGCGTACACCCCGCTGTCGTCGCGTTGTTGGTGAAGCCGCAGACGAGCCGCACCTATCACGAAGCCGTGCGCCGTCGATTCGGTGTTCCAGTATCCGATGCAGCGAGTGACCCGCCGGCAAACAACTAATCCCTTAGCGGAGCCCGACAGTACTGTGCAGGCGGTGTGTTCCACGCGGGCAGACCGTACGCGTGCGGAGGGTGGATGGCTGCAATCGCGCACACCCTGGACCGTGTTGAGGTCGATCTAAACCCCGCGGTCGCACCGCGAAATCAGCATACAATTCCGGCAGGAGAAAACCGAGCTCACCGTGAAGTGCCGCGTCAACGGCGCTGCAACATGGGCCGGGATGGCGTGCGTATATCACGGCGCATTCGTAATGAGGATTATTTAGGAGCGAAGCGCTATAGTCATTGCTCGCGGTTGCCGCCGCGACGAGGTATGGGCAGCGTCGATTGCCGATAACAAACATGCGGCCGACGAATCTAAAAATTACGGAGGAGGATGCGATGAAGACATCTCGTTGGAAGCTGGTATTAGCTAGCACGCTGCTGGCGTGTGCGCCGTTCAAATCGTTCGCGGCAGATCCGATCAAAATCGCGTTCATCGATCCGCTTTCCGGCGCGTTTGCCAACATCGGTGAAATGGAAGTGCACGCGTATCAATACGCGATCGATCTGGTGAATGCGCATGGCGGTGTGCTCGGCGGCACCAAGCTCGAGTTGGTCGCTTTCGATAGCAAAGCGAATCCGCAGGACGCGCTGCTGGCGCTCAAGCAAGCGAGCGATCAAGGCATCCGTTACGTCACGCAAGGCAACAGCTCAGCGGTTGCCCTAGCGCTAACCGACGGCGTGTCGAAGCAGAACGCGCGGGATCCGGAACATACGATGCTGTTTCTGAATTACGCCGCGGTCGACCCGGCGTTAACCAACGAGCGGTGCAGCTTCTGGCATTTCCGCTTCGACGCCGACGCCGACATGAAGATGTCGGCGCTCACCGATACGATCGCCGTCAACAAGAACATCAAGAAGATCTATCTCATCAACCAGGATTATAGTTTCGGCCAAGCCGTTTCAAAATCGGCGAAATCGATGCTTGCGCAAAAGCGGCCCGACATTGCCATCGTCGGCGATGACTTGCATCCGCTGGGTAAGGTAAAAGACTTCTCGCCGTACGTTGCGAAAATTCGCGCGTCCGGCGCCGATTCGGTGATCACCGGCAACTGGGGCAATGACCTTACGCTGCTCATCAAAGCGGCTCGGGAGGCCGGGCTGGCGCTCGACTACTATACGTACTACGCAAATTCGCCGGGCATCCTCACGGCGCTCGGCGATGCCGCGCTCGGGCACATCAAAAATGTCCACGTCTACGCGATCAACCCGCCGAATGAGCGGAGCGGAAAATACATCGGCGCGTATCGAGACAGGTACAAAGAAGACTACATTCAGTCGCAGCATGGCGTCGTCATCGAAATGCTGGTGCAGGCAATCGAGAAGGCGCGGACGGCGGATCCCGAGAAGGTTGCGCGCGCGCTCGAGGGCATGAGCTACGACTACATGTACGGCCCGGTGCAGATGCGTGCCGACAACCATCAGCTCGTGCAGCCGCTGTTCATCAGCTCGGTTGCCAAGGTCGACGGGAAGGACCTCAAGTTCGATTCCGACCGCAGCGGCATGGGCTGGAAGGTCGAGCGGCGCGTCGAAGGCAAGACCACGGTAATGCCGACAACCTGCAAGATGGAGCGTCCATAGTCCAATCCAGCGCAGGCGTTCCCGCGATAATTCCAATTACATTTCGAGTAACGATGCGCCAATGCAACGCCGATCGCTAAGGCGGCCGGCGCTGCGCCGCACTCTCCTCAATTGGCCAACCTTCACGCGCCAAACCGCGCCGTACTAACCGCGCTGTAACAAACGCGATGAAATAAGTTTGCGCGCCTGGTTCGAGACTTCGGGCCGGGCGCTTTCATATTGGCCATCGCGATCGGGATCGTGCTCGCGAGTCCGTGATGTGAAGGCTCGAAACAAACCGGAGTAGATTGCTGGCCGATGTCTTCCGCTTCAACCGCCACAGCCAAAGTCCTGTTTCGCCACCAGCCGTTCTTGTTCTACTTCTGGGCGCGCGCGTTTTCATCGTTCTCCTATCAGATCGCAGCGGTCGCCATTGGCTGGCAGGTCTATGCGCTGACGCATAGTGCGTTCGATCTCGGCATGGTAGGACTGGTGCAGTTCCTCCCCACCGTGATTTTGGTGTTCGTCGCGGGCCACGCCGCGGATCGCTACGACCGCAAACGCGTTGTGCAGATCTGCCAGATCACAGAAGGATTGACGGCGGCGTTTCTAGCGTGGGGAAGCTTTGCCGGATGGCTGACCGTGTCGGAGATTTTCGCGGCAGCGGCGGTGTTCGGTGCCGCGAGAGCATTTGAAAGTCCTGCCGCGGCGGCACTGTTGCCGGGTGTCGTGCCGACGGGGCTTCTGCAAAAAGGCACGGCGATCTCCACAGCGGCATTTCAAGTCGCGATGATCAGCGGACCGGCGCTCGGCGGTCTCGCCTATGCAATCGATCCCGGCGTGCCGTACACGGTGATGGGCGTGTTCTGGGTGATGGCCGGATTGCTGAACGGCTCGATCAAGCTCGATCGGCCGGTGACAGATAAGGAGCGGCCGACGCTCGCCGCGCTATTTGCGGGCGTGCGCTTCGTGCGCAATACGCCCGCGATCCTGGGGACGATATCGTTGGATTTGTTCGCCGTGCTGCTCGGTGGCGCTACGGCGCTGCTGCCGATCTACGCGAGCGACATCTTGCACACCGGACCGTGGGGGCTCGGCGTGCTGCGCGGTGCGCCCGCGGTCGGCGCGCTGCTGATGACCGGTGCGCTTGCGCGCTACGCAATCACGCGTAAAGTCGGCATTCGCATGTTCCAGGCGGTGATCATTTTCGGGCTGGCGACCGTGGTGTTCGCGCTCTCGCGTTCGCTTTGGCTCTCGCTGGTCGCACTGCTGATCATGGGTGCCGCCGATATGGTGAGCGTAATTATTCGCGTGTCGCTCGTACAACTGCGCACGCCGGACGACATGCGCGGGCGTGTGAGCGCGGTGAATTTTCTGTTCATCAACGCTTCGAATCAACTCGGTGAATTCGAGAGCGGTATGACGGCGGCGTTGTTCGGCGCGGTGCCTGCCGCGGTTCTCGGCGGCGTCGGGACAGTGCTTGTCGCGCTGTTGTGGATGCGCCTATTCCCGTCGCTGCGAGAGGTCGAGCGCCTCGAGTAGAGATCTTTCCCGCTGGCACATACTGCCGGCGCGGCTGCGCTTAATTCAAACAGGGTTCGGTGCACAACCGGCCCGACGAGTGTTCCTTCAAGCACACCTGCGGCGTAGAGTGGTATCGGTAGAGCGCGATTTTTGTATGTGGTAGCGCCACGCAATGCATGCAGACTAGTACGACATGTCGGCTGCACCCCACACTCGACGTTTAACCTTAGACTTCGGAGGCACAAATGAGGATTATATTTGCAGCAATCTTGTTGGCGTTTGCTATGCCGGCGACAGCGGAGCTTGTGCAATTCAAGTCCGCAGAAAACTGGGAGTCGGCACCTGATGACGGTTCGGGCGGCCCTTTCTATTTAATGTGGGTGCGCCCGAGGGGCTTAGGGCAAACAGGAACGCAGTTTTTCACGCCGGTTGAAGTATCGACTACTGTCTTTTCGGTGAGCCAGCCGGACCTGCCGTTCGTTCAAACAG